>NZ_JAMQHY010000057.1:0-27343 GCF_023845705.1 Clostridium sp. ZBS15 | reverse complement strand
TAACGCTTAATTTTAATAATTATTATAAATTCTAATTAGAATAATGAATAAGGTAGAGAAAAGACGTTTTCTCTACCTTATTTTTATATTTAAAGATAAAAAATAAAAAAACTAATATAAGTAATATAATACAATAAATAAATAAAATAAATATATTGAAATTTATAAGAAATACTATTAGAATAATAAAAGAAACGAAAACGAAAAAAGCAAAAATATTAAATGAGTAAAAACTTGAAGAAAAGTATAAAAAAAACTTGAAAAATATTTTTAATGATAGTATAATGAAGAAGTTGCATAGCATACAGCGATGAATCAAGAGGTTGCCGGACTTCCGGGTAATTCTTGATGAGTAGTTTGGATCTAGAATCCGACGACAGGGATTGTATAATTTTGTGGCGAGTGATGAAACACCCGGTGCAGTTTATAGAATAACCGCTGTTGTGCGTTAGAAGTAAAGCGTACATGAAAAGGAGGGAAACCATAATGTCAAAGCAAAAAATAAGAATCAGATTAAAAGCTTTTGATCATACAATATTAGATCAATCAGCTGAGAAAATTGTAGAAACTGCAAAAACATCAGGAGCTAAAGTAGTAGGACCAGTTCCACTACCAACTGAAAAAGATGTTGTTACAATATTAAGAGCGGTTCACAAATATAAAGATTCAAGAGAACAATTCGAAATAAGAACTCATAAGAGATTAATCGACATAGTTAATCCATCACCTAAGACTGTTGATGCATTAATGAGATTAAATCTTCCAGCAGGTGTGGATATAGAAATTAAATTATAAGCTGGAAAATAAAAAAATGAACTATTATGATTGGAAACAGTCCGCTAATTAGTTTGGGAGGTGTAAATACATGAAAAAAGCTATAATAGGTAAGAAAATAGGGATGACTCAAATCTTCAATGAAGCAGGAAAAGTTATTCCAGTTACAGTAGTAGAAGCTGGTCCATGTGTTGTTGTTCAAAAGAAAACTGTAGAAAAAGACGGTTATGAAGCAATACAAGTTGGTTTTGGTGATATAAGAGAAAAATTAGTTAACAAGCCAGCTAAAGGACATTTTGAAAAAGCAGGAGTTGTTTTAAAGAGAACTTTAAAAGAATTCAGACTTGAAGATGTAAGCCAATATGAAGTTGGTCAAGAAATCAAAGCTGATGTATTTGAAATTGGAGACAAAATTGACGTATCAGGAGTTTCTAAAGGTAAGGGATTCCAAGGTGTTATCAAAAGATGGAACCAACAAAGAGGTCCTATGACTCATGGTTCTAAGTTTAAAAGAGCACCAGGTTCAATGGGAGCTTCATCAGACCCATCTAGAACATTCAAAAATAAGAGAATGCCTGGACATATGGGTTGTGTTAATACAACAGTAATGAACTTAGAAATAGTTAAAGTAATAGCTGAAAAGAACTTATTATTAATAAAGGGTGGAATCCCAGGACCTAACAAAGGTACAGTAGTAATAAGAAACGCAGTTAAAGCTTAATTTCTGAAGGAAAGGAGGAGACATAATGCCTACAGTAGGGTTATTTAATCAAGAAGGAAAACAAGTTGGAGATATCCAATTAAATGCAAATGTATTTGAAGTAGAAGTAAATAAACACGCATTACATCAAGTAGTAGTTGCTTTATTAGCTAATAAGAGACAAGGAACTCAATCAGCTAAGACTAGAACTGAGGTAAGAGGAGGCGGAATCAAGCCTTGGAGACAAAAAGGTACTGGTAGAGCAAGACAAGGTTCTATTAGAGCACCTCAATGGATCAAAGGTGGTATTGTATTCGCACCAAAGCCAAGAGATTACAGAGTTTCAATTCCAAAGAGCATGAGAAGAGTTGCTATGAAGTCAGCATTAACTAGCAAAGTTAACGATGGACAAATGGTAGTTTTAGAATCATTATCTTTTGAAGCTCCAAAGACTAAGCAATTTATAGAAATGTTAAATGCATTCAATGCAAAGAAAACATTAATAATAACTGCTGAATCAAACGAAGCTGTATATAAATCAGCAAGAAATATTCAAGGGGTTAGTGTTATCCCAGTAAACAACATCAACGTATATGATTTATTAAAATTTGAAAAATTAATCATAACTAAAGATGCTGTATCAAAAATTGAGGAGGTGTACGCATAATGAAATTAACAAGCCATGATATAATAAGAAAGCCTGTTATCACTGAAAAGAGTATGGCTGCTATGGCAGAAAAAAAGTACACTTTCATGGTTCACGTAAATGCTAATAAGTCTCAAGTAAAGAGAGCTGTGGAAGAAGTTTTTGATGTTAAAGTTAAAGACGTTAACACTATAAACGGTTTAGGAAAAACTAAAAGAATGGGCGTACATGTAGGAAAGAGATCTGACTACAAGAAAGCTATTGTTACATTAACTGAAGAAAGCAAAGCTATAGAATTCTTCGACGGATTACAATAGTATATTAAGGCCATTATTGGTGAAATGCCAGAAAAGCTGAAAAAAGGAGGGAATTGTAATGGCAGTTAAAAAGTTTAACCCGATTACACCATCAAGAAGACAAATGACTATGCCTACATTTGAAGAAATAACTTCACAACAACCGGAAAAGTCACTTCTTGTATCATTAAAGAGTAAAGCAGGTAGAAATGCTCAAGGTAAGATTACTGTAAGACACCGTGGCGGCGGAGTTAAGAGAAAATACAGAATCATAGACTTTAAAAGAAATAAAGATTCAATTCCAGCAAAGGTTGCAACTATAGAATATGATCCAAATAGATCAGCTTATATTGCACTTGTTGTTTACACAGATGGAGAAAAAAGATACATACTTGCTCCAGCAGGATTAAATGTTGGTGATGTTATAGTATCAGGTCCAGATGCAGATATCAAAGCAGGTAATGCTCTTCCATTAAAGAACATACCAGTTGGTACAGTTATTCATAATATCGAATTACAAAAAGGTAAGGGTGGTCAATTAGTTAGAGCGGCTGGTAATTCAGCACAATTAATGGCTAAAGAAGGAAACTACGCAACTTTAAGATTACCTTCAGGTGAAATGAGATATGTAAGAATAGAATGTAGAGCAACAATCGGAACAGTGTCTAACCCAACAAACGATATAGTTAATATCGGTAAAGCTGGTAGAAAAAGACATATGGGATGGAGACCTACAGTTAGAGGTTCTGTTATGAATCCTAACGATCACCCTCACGGTGGTGGTGAAGGTAAAGCACCAGTTGGTAGACCAAGTCCAGTTACTCCATGGGGTAAACCAGCACTTGGATACAAAACAAGAAAGAATAAGAAATATTCTGATAGATTTATTATCAAGGGTAGAAACGCTAAGTAGTTTGAAGAGAAATTTTTATTCTCTTCTAGCTTATTGTTACTAAGGTTTATGAAGGGAGGCAATATTAGTGAGTAGATCAACAAAAAAAGCACCTTTTGTGCATGAAGGACTTTTAAAGAAGATAGAAGAAATGAATGCAAGTGGAGATAAGAAAGTTGTTAAGACTTGGTCAAGAAGTTCAACAATCTATCCACAAATGATAGGTCATACAATTGCAGTTCATGACGGAAGAAAACATGTTCCAGTTTATTTATCAGAAGATATGGTTGGACACAAGTTAGGCGAGTTCGTATTAACTAGAACTTATAGAGGTCATGTGGCAGATAAAACATCAAAAAGAAAGTAGCCTGGAAAGGAGGAACATAAATGGAAGCTAGAGCTATAGCTAAATATATTAGAATGTCTCCAATGAAAGTTAGAGTAATTCTTGATTTAATAAGAGGAAAACAAGTTAAAGAAGCTTTTGCTATTTTAGAATATACTCCAAGAGAAGCAGCAGTAGTAATTAAAAAAGTTTTAAAATCAGCTGTTGCAAATGCAGAAAATAATTTAGAATTAAATGCTGACAACTTATATGTTTCAGAAGCTTTTGTTGGTGAAGGTCCAATACTTAAGAGATTCAGACCAATGGATCACGGTAAGGCATTCAGAATCAACAAAAGAACTAGTCATGTAACAGTAGTTGTAAAAGAAAGAGCTTAAAGAAGGAGGGAAAGTTAAGTGGGTCAAAAAGTACATCCTCACGGTCTTAGAGTAGGCGTTATCAAGGGATGGGATGCAAAGTGGTATGCTAATAAAAAGGACTTTGCTGACAATCTTATAGAAGATAACCAAATTAGAAAATTTGTTAAAAAAGAACTTTTCTCAGCTGGGATTTCTAAAATAGAAATCGAAAGAGCTGCTAAAAGAGTTAAATTAAATATATATACTGCTAAACCTGGTGTCGTAATAGGAAAAGGTGGATCAGGAATTGAAAGTTTAAAAAAGAAATTAACTAATTATATTAGTGGAAAAAATATACTAATAAATATAGTTGAAGTTAAAAGTGTAGAAGCTGAAGCACAATTAATGGCTGAAAACATAGCTGCACAATTAGAAAAGAGAATTTCATTCAGAAGAGCTATGAAGCAAACAATGCAAAGAGCTATGAGACATGGAATAAAAGGTGTAAAAACTTCTTGTTCTGGTAGATTAGGTGGAGCTGAAATAGCAAGAACTGAACACTATCATGAAGGAACAATCCCACTACAAACATTAAGAGCTGATATTGATTATGGATTTGCTGAAGCAAATACAACATATGGAAAAATTGGTGTTAAGGTTTGGGTTTATAAAGGTGAAGTTCTTCCAACAAAGAAAGTAGAAAAGGAAGAAGCTAACGCGTAAGAAAGGAGGAATAGATCATGTTAATGCCTAAAAGAGTAAAGCATCGTAAGGTACAACGTGGTAGAATGAAAGGTAGAGCTACAAGAGGTAACTTCTTAGCTTATGGAGATTTTGGTCTTCAAGCTACAACTTGTGGATGGATAACAAGCAATCAAATCGAAGCTGCCAGAATTGCTATCAACAGATATATAAAAAGAGGAGGAAAACTTTGGATAAAGATTTTCCCAGATAAACCAGTAACAGAAAAACCAGCTGAAACAAGAATGGGATCAGGTAAAGGATCACCAGAATATTGGGTAGCTGTTGTTAAACCTGATAGAGTAGTTTTTGAACTATCTGGAGTTACTGAAGATGTGGCAAGAGAAGCAATGAGACTTGCATCACATAAACTTCCTGTAAGAACTAAGTTTGTTACAAGAAGAGATTTTGAGGAAATGGGTGGTGAAAAATAATGAAGGCTAGAGAATTAAAAGAATTAAGATCAAGCAATCCTCAAGATTTAACATTAAAGTTAGGAGATCTTAAAGCAGAGTTATTCAATTTAAGATTTCAATTAGCTACAGGACAATTAGAAAATCCTATGAGAATTAGAGAAGTAAAGAAATCTATAGCCCAAATAAAGACCATCTTAAGAGAAGACGAAATGAGGGCATTAGAACAGTAAATCTGGAAGGAGGGTAAGCCCGAATGGAAAGAACGTTAAGAAAGAAAAGAACTGGTAGAGTTGTTTCAGATAAAATGGATAAAACAGTAGTAGTAGCTGTCGAAACTAAGGTTAGACATCCACTATACGGAAAAACAGTTAACAAGACTACAAAGTTTAAGGTTCATGATGAAAATAATGAAGCTAAAATTAATGATAGAGTATTAATAATGGAAACTAGACCTTTATCTAAAGATAAAAGATGGAGACTTGTTGAAATAGTAGAAAAAGCTAAATAGGCTTTAATACTGAAAGGAGGGTAATTGTATGATACAACCACAAACTTTACTTAAAGTTGCAGATAATTCAGGTGCAAAAGAAATTATGTGCATAAGAGTACTAGGTGGATCAAAAAGAAAATTTGGTAATATAAGTGACGTTATTGTAGCTAGCGTTAAAAGTGCAACACCAGGCGGAGTTGTTAAAAAAGGCGAGGTTGTTAAGGCTGTTATAGTTAGATCAGCAAAAGGATTAAGAAGAGCGGACGGTTCATATATTAAATTTGATGAAAATGCTGCAGTTATCATTAAAGACGATAAACAACCAAGAGGTACTCGTATCTTTGGACCTGTTGCTAGGGAGCTAAGAGATAAAGAATTTAACAAGATTCTATCATTAGCACCAGAAGTTCTATAAGAGGAGGTGTCTTACTTGAAGGTACATGTAAGAAAAAGCGATACAGTTGTAGTTATATCTGGTAAAGATAAAGGAAAAACTGGTGAAGTTTTAAAAGTATATCCAAAGACAGGAAAAGTTCTTGTTCAAGGAGTTAACATAGTTAAAAAGCATCAAAAAGCTAATAAGAGCCAAGTTGAAAGTGCTATAATCGAAAGAGAAGCAGCTATTAACAGTTCTAAGGTTATGTTATATTGTAACAAATGTAAAAATGCTACAAGAATAGCTAACAAAATATTAGATGATGGTACTAAAGTTAGAGTATGTAAGAAATGTTCAGAAACATTCTAAATTCTGAAAGGAGGTAACTATAAATGACAAGACTTCAAGAAAAATATTCAAAAGAAGTAATCCCAGCGATGATTGAAAAGTTCGGATATAAGAACGTTATGGAAATTCCAAAGCTAGAAAAGATCGTAATTAACATGGGTGTTGGAGAAGCTAAGGAAAATCAAAAAGTTTTAGAATCAGCAGTTAGTGATTTAAGTTTAATAGCTGGTCAAAAGCCAATATTAACAAGAGCAAAAAAATCAGTTGCTAACTTTAAAATAAGAGAAAATATGGCTTTAGGATGTAAAGTTACATTAAGAAAAGCAAAGATGTATGAATTTGCTGATAAATTAATGAGTATAGCATTACCTAGAGTAAGAGATTTCAGAGGAGTTTCAGCTAAAGCATTTGATGGTAGAGGAAACTATTCTTTAGGAATAAAAGAACAATTAATATTCCCAGAAATAGAATATGATAAGATTGATAAAGTTAGAGGGATGGATATAATCTTCGTTACAACAGCAAATACAGACGAAGAAGCAAGAGAATTACTTAGATTTCTTGGAATGCCATTCGCTCAATAATAAGGAGGGAAACATATTGGCACGTAAAGCTATTATTGAAAAGTGGAGTAAAACTCCTAAATACAAAACTAGAGCTTATACAAGATGTAGAATATGTGGAAGACCACATGCTGTATTAAGAAAATACGGAGTATGTCGTATTTGTTTTAGAGAACTTGCTTATAAAGGCGAAATTCCTGGTTGCAGAAAAGCAAGCTGGTAATAGACATGATGTAATGAAAGGAGGCACAAAAAATGGTTATGACAGATCCAATAGCAGATCTACTTACACGTGTAAGAAATGCTAATGCTGTAAAACACGAAGTTGTAGAAGTACCTTCTTCAAATGTAAAGAAGGCAATTACAAATATATTATTACAAGAGGGTTATATTAAGAATATTGAAGAATATAACGACGGAGTAGTACCAATGTTAAGAATTAGTCTTAAATATGGTGCGAATAATGAAAGAGTTATAACTGGTATTAAGAGAATTTCTAAACCAGGATTAAGAGTATATTGTAAAAAAGATGAAGTACCAAAGGTTCTTAATGGATTAGGAGTTGCAGTAATTTCAACTTCTAAAGGACTAGTGGTTGATAGAGAAGCTAGAAAAGATGGTTTAGGTGGAGAAGTTCTTTGCTACGTTTGGTAGTATTTAAATTTTGAAAATAAACACGAAATAGTTTCACATATAGAATTTAGAAATAATACAGGAGGTGTACTTATGTCAAGAGTTGGTAGATTACCAATAGCTGTTCCTGCTGGCATAACTGTAACTGTAACACCAGACAACGTTGTTACAGTTAAAGGTCCAAAAGGTGAATTAGTTAAAACTATGCATAAAGACATAAATATAGCAGTTGAAAACAATGAAGTAATTGTTACTAGACCAAGTGATCAAAAAGTTCATAGAGCTCTTCATGGTTTAACAAGAGCGTTAATTAATAACATGGTAATCGGAGTTAATGAAGGTTACCAAAAGACTTTAGAATTAGTTGGTGTTGGTTATAGAGCTCAATTACAAGGCAAGAAACTTGTAATGAACCTTGGATATTCACATCCAGTTGAAATCGAACCTATTGATGGAATCACATTTGAAACTCCTGCTGCAACTAAAGTAATTGTTAAAGGTATCGACAAAGAAAAAGTTGGTGCTGCTGCAGCTGATATAAGAAAATGGAGATTACCAGAACCATATAAGGGTAAGGGTATCAAGTTCGAAAACGAAGTGATCAGACGTAAAGAAGGTAAGACTGGTAAGAAATAATAGGAAGGAGTGAGCTGTATGTTCAAAAAGGTAGACAAAAAAGCAAGCAGAACTAAGCGTCACCTTAGAGTTCGTAAGAAAGTTTTTGGTACTCCTGACAGACCAAGACTTTCAGTTTTCAGAAGTGAAAAGAATATATACGCACAAATTATAGATGACGTAAATGCTGTTACAATAGTAGCTGCTTCAAGTTTAGATAAAGAATTTTCAACTAATGGTGGAAATAAAGAAGGTGCTAAACTTGTAGGTGCAGCTGTAGCTAAGAAAGCTATAGAAAAAGGAATTACTGAAGTAGTATTCGACAGAGGTGGATATGTATACCACGGAAGAGTTCAAGAATTAGCAGAAGGCGCTAGAGAAGCAGGCTTAAAATTCTAATATACAAGGAGGGAAATACATGAGAATCGATCCTAGTACACTAGACCTTAAAGAAAAGGTTGTTGATATAAACAGAGTTACTAAGGTTGTTAAAGGTGGTAGAAACTTCAGATTCAGCGCTCTAGTTGTTGTTGGAGACGAAAACGGACACGTTGGCGTTGGAATGGGTAAATCTATCGAAATTCCTGAAGCAATCAAAAAAGGAATAGAAGATGCTAAGAAAAACTTAGTAGAAGTTGCAATGTTAGGAACTACTGTTCCTCATCAAATCAACGGAAAATTTGGAACAGGTAATGTTCTAATAATGCCAGCTAAACAAGGTACAGGAGTTATTGCTGGAGGTCCAGCAAGATCTGTATTAGAATTAGCAGGTTTAAAAGATGTAAGAGCTAAATCATTAGGTTCAAATAATCCTAAAAACATGGTTAAAGCTACAATAAACGGATTAGCAAGCTTAAGAACAGCTGAAGATATAGCTAAATTAAGAGGAAAATCTGTAGAAGAAATATTAGGTTAGGAGGTATTGCAATGGCTAAACTAAAAATTACTTTAGTAAAGAGTTTAATAGGTAGAAAAAAAGAACATATCGCTACTGCAAATGCTCTTGGTCTTAGAAAGATTCGTGCTACAGTAGAACATGAGGGAACACCTCAAATTAAAGGTATGTTAAAGAAAATTGATTACCTATTAAAGGTAGAAGAAATATAAGAAAATAAGGAGGTGTGCTTAAGATGAAACTTCATGAATTACAACCAGCAGCTGGAAGTAAGAAGGCTCCAAAAAGAGTTGGTAGAGGTACAGGTTCTGGTTTAGGAAGAAATGCTGGTAAAGGTGAAAAGGGTCAAAATGCAAGATCAGGCGGTGGAGTAAGACCGGGTTTTGAAGGAGGTCAAATGCCTTTATATAGAAGACTTCCAAAGAGAGGTTTTACAAATATATTTGCTAAAAAATACGTTAGTATTAATGTTGATAGATTAAATATATTTGAAAATGGTACTGAGATAACTCCAGAAGTATTACTTGAAAGAAGAGTTGTAAGTAAGGTATTAGACGGAGTAAAAATACTTGGTAACGGAAATTTAGAAAAATCTTTAACAGTAAAAGGATGTAAGTTCTCAAAGTCTGCAATAGAAAAGATCGAAGCAGCTGGAGGAAAAGTTGAGGTGATTTAAAGTGCTTCAAACTTTACGTAACGCATTTAAGGTTTCTGAACTAAGGAAGAAATTTTTTTGGATAATCTTATTGGTTGCAGTTTTCAGGATGGGAAGTCATATTCCTGTTCCTGGAATCAATGCTGATTATCTAAAAAGCATATCCCAATCAGGCGGTTTATTAAGCTTTTATGATTTATTATCAGGAGGAGCTTTTAGTAGATTCAGTATATTTGCATTAGGCGTTATGCCTTATATTAATGCATCAATCATAATGCAATTATTAACTGTTGCCATCCCTCAATTAGAACAACTTTCTAAAGAGGGTGAAGATGGAAGAAAGAAAATTCAGAATGCTACTCGTTATGTATCACTTGGAATATCATTTATTCTAGCTTTTGGAATATATGCAACTATTTCTAATAGTGGAGCTACAGCAGGAATAAAGACTAGTGAAATGTTAGTTATAATATTTGCATTAGTTGTAGGATCAACTTTCTGTATGTGGTTAGGTGATCAATTAACTGTTAATGGAATTGGAAACGGAACTTCAATATTAATTTTTGTTAATATAGTTTCAAGAATTCCAATGACTATGGGTTCAATTGCTGCTTCTAAACAAGCAGGAAATGTGAGCATAATAGAGATCGCATTATTTGCAGCATTCTTTGTTGCATTGTTAGCTATTGTACTTTATTTCTCATTAGCTGAGAGAAGAATACCAGTTCAATATGCTGGTAAAGCTGTTGGCGGGAGTAAAATGATGAGAAATCAAACAAGTCACATACCATTAAGTATTATAGGGTCAGCAGTTATTGCAATAATATTTGCAATGTCTGTTATGGATTTCCCTAGAACAATAGCTACTTTTGTTCCGAATAAAAGTTGGGCAATGTGGATTTTAACTAATAAAACATGTGTTTTTAATTCTGAAAGTTGGATGTATGTAGTGTTATACGCTATACTTACATTATTCTTCACATGGTTCTATACACAAATAACGTTTAAGCCAGATGAAATGGCTGAAAACTTGCATAAATCTACAGGATTTATACCAGGTGTAAGACCAGGAGAAGCTACAACAAGATATTTTGAAAGAATTCTTAATAGAGTTTCAGTAATAGGTGGAACATTAGCAGCTATTTTAGCAGTAACACCAACTATAGTTCAAAATTATACAGAATTTAAAAATATATCTTTCTCAGGAACGGCACTTTTAATCATTATAGGTGTAGCATTAGATTTCAACAGACAAGTTGAATCACAAATGACAATGCGTCACTATAAAGGATTTCTAAAATAGATTAAGTAAAATGGAGATGAAGCCCGTGAAGATAGTATTACTAGGTCCTCCAGGAGCAGGAAAAGGAACACAGGCAAAATCAATTAGCAATAGATATTCAATACCCCATATTTCTACTGGAGACATTTTTAGAAAAAATATTTCTGAAAATACTCCACTTGGTATGGAAGCAAAAAGCTATATGGATAAAGGTTTATTGGTTCCAGACGAAGTAACAATTAATATGGTTAAGGATAGATTACAACAAGAAGATTGTTTATCAGGATATCTATTAGATGGTTTCCCAAGAACTGTAGCACAAGCTGAAGCTCTTAATGAGTTCCTTGAAAATAGAAACGAACAATTAGATACAGCATTATTAATTGATGTACCTAGTGAGTTTATATTAGAAAGAATGACAGGCAGAAGAGTTTGTACATCATGTGGAGGAAGTTTTCATATTAAATTTAACCCACCAAAAATTGATGGAAAATGTAACTTGTGTGGAAGTGATATCGTACAAAGAAAAGACGATACAGTTGAAACTGTAAAGGAAAGAATCGATGTATATGATAAACAAACACAACCACTAATTGAATTTTACAAGAGTAAAAATTTACTTTCAATGGTAGATGGTACAAAAGCTATTGATCAAGTATTTGAAGATATTTGCAAATTATTAGGAGAGCAATAAAACATGATTATTATCAAAAATGATGATGAAATTGCTTTAATGAGAAAAGCAGGTAGAATAGTAGCTGAAACATTATTACTATTGGAAGAAAAAATAAAGCCTGGTATAACTACTGCAGAATTAGACAGGGTAGCAGAAGAATTTATAACTAAGCATGGAGCGAAACCTTCCTTTAAAGGATTATACGGTTTTCCTTCGTCACTATGTATTTCTGTGAATGAGCAAGTAGTTCATGGAATACCAGGAAATTATAAAATAAAAGATGGTGACATAGTTAGTATTGACTGTGGAGCTTTCATTGATGGTTTCCATGGAGATGCAGCAAGGACCTTTCCAATTGGAGAAGTTACAAATGATGCTAAGAGATTAATAGATGTAACAAAAGAAAGTTTCTTTCGAGGTATAAAATATGCCAAAGAAGGAAATAGATTAGGTAATATATCACACGAAATACAAAACTACATTGAGGCAGCAGGTTTCTCAGTAGTAAGAGACTTCGTAGGTCATGGGATTGGAAGGAAACTTCATGAAGATCCCGAAGTGCCTAACTTTGGAAGAGAAGGCAAAGGAACTAAATTACTTAATGGAATGGTATTAGCCATAGAACCTATGGTTAATATGGGAAACTGTAAAGTTAAAACTTTAAGTAATGGATGGACAGTTGTAACGGCAGATGCTACTTTATCTGCACATTATGAAAATACGGTTGCAATTTTGCCAGATGGACCAGAGATATTAACACTTATTAAGTAGAAACAGAGTGTTGCTTAGTTATAAATTTGCATGATACCATTTAGTTAAGTGCTAATTTATTACTAAGGTAATCATCGAGGTGAAAATTTTGCAAAGCAATGACTTGATTGGGAAAATAGTACTTTCAAAAGCAGGAAGAGATATAGAACATTTATATGTTATTGTTAGGCAACTAGATGACAAGTATGTTTTGTTATCTAATGGAAATACAAAAACAGTAAATAAGCCTAAGAAGAAAAAACTTAAGCATTTAAATATATTAGAAAAAGTAGATGAAGAACTTAAATCATCTATACAAGTATGCGATAAAAGTACTGATTTAAAAATTAAGAGATTTCTAAAACTTAGAAGCATTGTTAAGGAGGGTTGATTACCTTATGTCAAAAGATGATGTTATAGAAATGCAAGGTACAGTACTAGAATCTTTACCGAATGCTATGTTCCAAGTTGAACTTGAAAGCGGTCATAAAATTCTAGCACATATATCAGGAAAATTAAGAATGAACTTCATTAGAATTCTACCAGGCGATAAGGTTACAGTGGAGCTTTCTCCATATGACTTAACTAGAGGAAGAATTACATGGAGAGCAAAATAAGATAGATATAATAAAATTTATATCTATCATCAGAAATATGAGGAGGGTTAGCTATGAAAGTAAGACCATCAGTTAAGCCTATTTGCGAAAAGTGCAAAGTAATAAAAAGAAAAGGAAGAGTAATGGTTATCTGTGAAAATCCTAAGCACAAGCAAAAACAAGGTTAATGATCAATTTTACAATAAACTTACATTATAAGGTTAAATAATATTGACATTTTCTTAAAAGTCAAATATGATTATATAGTCGTTTAATTAATTGCAATAGATTTTTAGGAGCGGCTGCAATAGAGAAGTCTATTGGCCTAAAATTTTTATATAATTTTTAAATCAAACTTTTATGCATTTCAATTATCAGGAGGTGTAATTTTTAATGGCAAGAATAGCAGGTGTTGACCTACCAAGAGAAAAAAGAGTTGAAATTGCTTTAACTTATATCTATGGGATAGGTTTATCAACTTCACAAAAAATCTTATCTACAACAGGAATTAGTCCTGATGCTAGAGTAAAAGATTTATCAGAAGACGAAGTAAATGAAATCAGAACTTATATAAATAAGAACTTAATGGTTGAAGGTGACTTAAGAAGAGATGTTGCTTTAAACATTAAGAGATTAGTTGAAATAGGATCATACAGAGGAATAAGACACAGAAGAGGTCTTCCAGTTAGAGGTCAAAAGACTAAAACTAACGCTAGAACTAGAAAAGGTCCTAAAAAAACAATGGCTAATAAAAAGAAATAGTAAGGAGGGAAAATAACTAATGGCTCAAAAAGTTAAGAAAACTAGAAGAAGAAAAGAAAGAAAAAATGTTGAGCATGGCGCAGCGCACATAAAGTCAACTTTCAATAATTCAATAGTTACTTTAACAGATGCAGCAGGTAATGCTTTATCATGGTCAAGTGCAGGTGCACTTGGATTCAGAGGATCAAGAAAAAGCACTCCATTTGCAGCTCAAATGGCAGCTGAAACAGCAGCTAAATCAGCTATGGAACATGGATTAAAAAGTATAGAAGTTTATGTAAAAGGTCCAGGTTCAGGTAGAGAAGCAGCTATAAGATCTTTACAAGCAGCTGGGTTAGAAGTAACTTTAATAAAAGATGTTACTCCAATTCCACACAATGGTTGTAGACCACCAAAGAGAAGAAGAGTTTAATTTAACGTAATAGGAGGTGTAATTTAATGGCAAGATATACTGGAGCTACATGCAGATTATGTAGAAGAGAAGGTATGAAATTATTCCTTAAAGGGGATAGATGTTTCACAGATAAATGTGCTTTTGTTAGAAGAAGCTACGCACCAGGACAACATGGAGCAAGCAAGAAGAAAATGTCAAACTATGGCATTCAATTAAGAGAAAAACAAAAGGCAAGAAGAATATACGGCATTTTAGAAGGCCAATTCAGAACATATTATGAAAAGGCTGAACACATGAAGGGTATAACAGGTGAAAACCTACTTAGATTACTAGAAATGAGATTGGATAACGTAGTTTACAGACTAGGTTATGGTGCATCAAGAAATGAAGCTAGACAATTAGTTACTCATGGACATTTCTTAGTAAATGGTAAAAAGGTTGACATTTGTTCATATCATGTTTCAGTTAATGATGTAATTACTGTATGCGAAAAAAGCAGATCAAGTGAAAAGTTTAAGACTTTCGTAGAAAATCCAAAAACTTTACCAAAATGGTTAGAAGCTAATGTTGATAACTATGAAGGAAAAGTTGTTACAGAGCCATCAAGAGAAGATATAGATGTGCCTGTTAACGAAACACTTATTGTTGAGTTATATAGTAAATAATATATTGAATAAAGTTATATTTGTTAGGCAAATCTATCAAATGATATGCAAATATAGAATCAGTTGCCCTCAAAATAAGGTTGCCATTTATAATATAAGGAGGGTTCGTGGATGTTAGAAATCGAAAAGCCAATAATAGAATGTATCGAAGCTAGTGAAGACGGAACTTATGGAAAATACGTTGTTGAACCACTTGAAAGAGGATATGGTATTACATTAGGAAATGCCCTAAGAAGAATATTATTATCATCTCTTCCAGGAGTAGCAACTAGTTCTGTTAAGATCGATGGAGTTCTTCATGAGTTTTCTACTGTTCAAGGAGTTAAAGAAGATGTTACAGAATTAATTCTTAATATTAAATCTTTAGCTTTAAGAATGAATGGTGAAGGCCCTAAAGTTATCTATATTGATGCTAAAGGACCAGGAGAAGTTACTGGAGCAGATATAAAGACTGACGGAGATGTCGAAGTTGTTAATAAGGATTTACATATAGCAACTTTAGATGATAATGGAAGACTTTATATGGAGTTAACAGTTAATAGAGGAAGAGGATATGTTACTCAAAATAAAAATAAGAGTGATGAATTACCGATTTCAGCAATAGCTGTTGATTCGATTTATACACCAGTAAAGAAAGTTAATTTTACAGTTGACAATACGAGAGTAGGTCAAATTACTGATTATGATAAATTAACTTTAGAAATATGGACTAATGGTACTATAAAGATTGATGAAGCTATAAGTTTATCAGCTAAAATCCTTATAGAACATTTTAAATTATTCATGTCATTAACTAATAATACTAATGATGTTGAAATAATGATAGAAAAAGAAGAAGATAAAAAAGAAAAAGTACTAGAAATGACTGTAGAAGAACTTGATTTATCAGTTAGATCATATAACTGTTTAAAGAGAGCTGGAATTAACACAGTACAAGAACTTGCTACTAAATCAATGGATGATATGATGAAAGTCAGAAATCTAGGAAAGAAATCTTTAGAAGAAGTTGAGAGAAAACTTAAAGAGTTAGGTTTATGCTTAAAACTAAACGATGAGTAAGGAGGTAAATCCATGGCAGGTTATCGTAAGTTAGGTCTACCTACAGACCAAAGAAGAGCTATGCTAAGAAATCTTGTTACAAGTTTATTAAAACACGGCAAAATCGAAACAACTGTAACAAGAGCTAAGGAAACTAGATCTCTTGCAGAAAAAATGATTACTCTTGGAAAAAGAGGAGATCTTCATGCTAGAAGACAGGCATTAGCTTTTATACAAGAAGAATTAGTTGTTAAAAATTTATTTGATAACGTAGCTCCTAAATACGCTGAAAGAAATGGCGGATATACAAGAATGTATAAAAAAGGTCCTAGAAGAGGAGACGGAGCTGAAGTAGTAATACTTGAATTAGTATAACTAATAAGGGGATTAAGTTTAAACTTAGTCCCCATTTTAACATATAAAAATATAAAACTAATATATTATAGAGTACTTTTTGTAAAATCATAGAAAAAATTTCATGTTTTTTTATTGAACTTACAATATTTTATTATATAATTAACTTAGCTAATTTTATGTATATACATCAAGGTGTAATATTATGTAAAGTTTTGATTATATTTAAAGTTTTGTATAATGTATTAGTAAGTATAATTTATGGAGGTTAAACAATGAATCAGGAAATGGTTAATTGCACTGATGTATCCTTCAAATATATCAGAAATGAAGAAGGCTCAAGAGAAGAAAAATATGCACTTAAAAATGTTAACCTTAAAGTTAAAAAGGGGGAGTTTTTAGTAGTATTAGGCCATAATGGATCAGGTAAATCCACTATAGCTAAACATATGAATGCATTACTTACTCCAAGTAGCGGTACTGTAATAGTAGATAGTTTAAGTACTAGTGATGAAAATAATTTATGGGAAATAAGATCTAGAGCGGGAATGGTTTTTCAAAATCCTGATAATCAATTAGTTGCAACAATTGTTGAAGAAGATGTAGCTTTTGGACCTGAAAATTTAGGCGTAGAAGCAAAAGAAATAAGAAAAAGAGTTGACGATAGCTTAGAAAAAGTTGGAATGAGTGAGTATAAAAGACATGCACCACATCTTTTATCAGGTGGTCAAAAGCAAAGAATTGCAATAGCGGGAATATTAGCAATTCAACCTAAATGTATAATTTTTGATGAGCCAACAGCTATGCTAGACCCATCTGGGAGAAAAGATGTTTTAAAAACTATAAAAGATATAAATGAAAATTATGGTATTACTATAGTTTTAATAACTCATTATATGGATGAAGCAGCTCAAGCAGATAGAATTGTAGTTATGGATGGTGGGGAAGTTAAAATGGAAGGAACACCAAAAGAAATTTTTCCACAAGTTGAAATGATGAAGAATATAGGATTGGATGTACCACAAGTTACAGAGTTAACTTATGAACTTAGAAAAGAAGGAATAGACATTCCAAAAGAAATATTAAATGTAGATGAGATGGTGAATGCGATATGTCAATTAAAGTAGAAAATTTAACACATATATATATGCCTAAAACACCTTTTGAAAAAGTTGCTTTGGATAATGTTAATATAGAAATAAAAGATGGTGAATTTGTAGCATTAATTGGACATACAGGTTCTGGAAAATCTACTTTTATTCAACATTTAAATGGTCTGCTAGAAGCTACAAGTGGAACTATAATCGTTGACGGGCTTGATATAACAAAAAAACAAATAAATCTAACTGATGTAAGAAAAAAGGTTGGACTTGTATTTCAATATCCAGAATATCAAATATTTGAAGAAACTATAGCAAAAGATATAGCTTTTGGACCTAAAAATTTAGGATTAACTGAAGATGAAATAAAAACTAGAGTAATTGAATCTATGAATATGGTTGGATTAGATTATGAGACATATAAAGACCAATCTCCCTTTGACTTAAGTGGAGGACAAAAGAGAAGAGTAGCCATAGCAGGTGTTATTGCTATGAAGCCAACTACATTAATATTAGATGAACCAACAGCGGGATTAGACCCTAAAGGAAGAGATGATATATTAGAACAAATTTCTAAACTTCATAAAGAATATAATATGACTATTATATTGGTTAGTCATAGTATGGAAGATGTAGCTAAAATAGCTGAAAGAATAGTTGTTATGAATCATGGTAAGGTTGCATTACAAGGGAAACCTTCAGAAGTATTCAAGGAAGTAGATAAATTAGAAAAGATAGGTTTAGGAGTTCCTCAAGTTACATATTTGGTAAGAGAACTTAGAAAAAAAGGGTTTAAAATATCAGATGATGTTTTTACAATAGAAGGGGCTAAAAAGGAATTACTAAGAATCTTGAAAGAAAAAAATAAATATTTATAAATTAATATTACTCTTAAATTAAGAGAGGAGGAATTTTGCCAAAGCACATATCAACTAAGTGATTATTGGCAATAATTAAATTAGTATGTTAAAGGATATTACTATAGGACAATATATACCAGGGGAATCTTTTATTCATAAATTAGATCCAAGAACAAAGATACTGATATCAATACTTTTTATCGTATGTTTATTTATAATTAATAAATTTGTTGGATATACTTTTGTATTTTTATTTTTAGCATCAATAATATTAATTGCAAAAATTCCATTAAGATTTATTTTTAATGGATTAAAACCGGTATTTTTATTAATTGCATTAACAGCTGTTCTAAATATTTTTATGATTAAAGGTACTTCAGAAACATTAATATTTAAAGTTGGATTTTTATCTGTATATACAGAGGGGCTTAGATTAGCAGGATTTATGGCATTAAGATTGATATTTCTAATAGTTGGAACATCAATTCTAACATTAACTACATCACCTATAGAATTAACTGATGGAATAGAAAAGTTAATAAGACCTATAGGAAAAGAAATGGCACATGAGCTTGCTATGATGATGACAATTGCATTAAGATTTATTCCAACACTTATGGATGAAACAGATAAGATAATGAAAGCACAAAAAGCAAGAGGTGCTGATTTTGAATCTGGAAATATAATAAATAAAGCTAAAAGCTTAGTTCCATTATTAGTTCCATTATTTATAAGTTCTTTTAGAAGAGCAGATGAATTAGCTATGGCTATGGAAGCTAGAGGATATAGAGGTGGAGCAGGAAGAACAAGAATGAAAGTATTAAAATTCACATCTAAGGATATAATAGCTTTTATTGTATTTTCATTAATTATATTATGGAGTGTAGTTGTTAGGTTTATTTTATGATTTAAAGAGGAAATATATGAGAAATATAAAATTAATAATTGAATTTGATGGTACAAATTTTTGTGGCTGGCAAAGGCAAGTTAAAGATAGAACTGTCCAGGGGTGCTTAGAAAATGCTATTTTGAAGATGACAGGAGAAAAGAGTTTAACTAATGGAAGCTCTAGAACAGATGGTGGAGTTCATGCTAAGGCCATGGTAGCAAATTTCTTCACTAATAGCAGTATACCAGGTGAGAAGTTTAGAGAAGCATTAAATACTAAATTACCTGACGATATTGCAATAATAAAATCTGAAGAAGTAGATATGGACTTTCATGCACGATATTCTTCTAAAGGAAAGATGTATTCTTATACTATTGTTAATAGATATGAAAAGCTATCTTTTGGAAAACAATATGTACATCATGTTAGAAAACAATTAAATGTTGAAGATATGAAAAAGGCTTGTGAATATTTTATAGGTAAGCATGACTTTAAGGCTTTTATGTCACCAGGAAGTTCAGCAAAAACAACAGTTAGAACTATAACTGATTTTTACATAGAAGAAAATAAAAATATTATTAAAATTTTTATAAGCGCTGATGGCTTTTTGTATAATATGGTGAGAATAATAGTAGGTACATTAATTAATGTTGGAACAGGAAAAACAAAACTTGAAGAAGTTGATAATATAATAAATGATGGCATTAGAAAGAGAGCAGGAATGTGTGTGCCACCTAATGGTTTGGTTTTAGAAAAAGTTTTTTATTAAATATTGCAAAAAACATTGACACGCCCGTAAGCGTGTATTATAATAAGTTTGTTTGTTAAAAGATTTATGTATATAAGATCCACTAGCCCCGGGTCTTGACATAAAAGTGCGTACAAAAATAAAAGTATGCCATAATGTAAGTTCAGGGAGGGAAAGAGATGAAATCATACATTGCGAAAGCACAAGAAGTTGAAAGAAAATGGTATGTTGTTGATGCTGCTGGTAAGCCACTAGGAAGAGTTGCTAGCCAAGTTGCTTCAATTTTAAGAGGAAAAAATAAACCAACATTTACACCAAATGTTGATTGCGGAGATTTCGTTATAGTAATCAATGCAGAAGAGGTTGTTTTAACTGGTAAAAAGTTAGATCAAAAAATGTTAAGAAAGCATAGTTTTTATCCAGGTGGATTAAAGGAAACTCCTTATAGAGAAGTATTAGCTAAGAAGCCTGAATTCGCTTTTGAAGAAGCTGTAAGAAGAATGCTTCCAAAGGGAGTATTAGGAAGACAAATGCTAAAGAAATTAAATGTATACAGAGGTGCTGAACATAATCATGCAGCTCAAAAACCAGAAGTACTAGAATTAAAGTACTAATAAGATCTCGGGAGGAGGAAATAGAAAATGGCAAAAGTTCAATACATGGGTACTGGAAGAAGAAAGAAATCAGTTGCAAGAGTTAGACTTGTACCAGGAAACGGTAAAGTTGTTATAAATAAAAGAGAAATCGAAACATTCTTCGGTTTAGAAACTTTAAGAGTAATAGTTAACCAACCATTAGTTTTAACTGGAACTAAAGATAAGTTTGATGTTTTAGTAAATGTTCACGGTGGTGGATTTACAGGTCAAGCAGGAGCTATCAGACACGGTATAACTAGAGCATTAGTTAAATCTGATGAAGCTTTAAAACCAGAATTAAAGAAGGCTGGATTCTTAACTAGAGATCCTAGAATGAAGGAAAGAAAGAAATACGGTCTTAAGAAAGCAAGAAGAGCTCCACAATTCTCAAAGAGATAGGAATTTATATCTTGCAAAAAAAGGGGGAGGAATTATTTCTCTTCCTTTTTTTTATCTTCATTAATAAATTATAAGTAAAATTTGCAATTAAATTTTATAGCAAGAAAGTATGTCATAAAAAATCATGATATACATAAGATATCTTTGTTTGAAAATTCCAAAAAGATTCAATATTATATAAAAAGATTAAATTTTATACTAAGTTTAATAAAAAAATCAATTTGTATATTAAAACTAGGTTAAAAATCACTCTAAAATATTAACATAATGTAAAAAATCAGGTACACTAAAAATGTTGATAAATAAAATAAGTGAAGGGGACAAATAATTTGGAATCTATAATAATGGTTATAATAAAATTAATGGGTGGCTTAGGCTTATTTATTTATGGTATGAAATTAATGGGTGACGGGCTAGAAAATGCAGCAGGAGATGGTCTTAAAAACATTCTTGAAAAAGTAACAAGTAATCCAATATCTGCTGTTTTTATTGGAGCAGTAGTTACAGCTGTAATTCAAAGTAGTAGTGCAACTACAGTTATGGTAGTGGGATTCGTTAATGCAGGACTTATGAATTTAGCTCAAGCAGCAGGAATTATAATGGGAGCTAATATAGGAACAACAATAACAGCTCAATTGGTATCATTTAAATTAGATGAAATAGCACCTATATTTGTGTTTATTGGAGCTGCTATGGTTATGTTTGCAAGAGGAAAAAAGAGAAAAGATATTGGAAACATAGTTTTAGGTTTCGGTATACTATTTACAGGAATGGGTATAATGAGTGCTTCTATGAAACCATTAACAAATACTCCTTTCTTTTCAGATGCTATAGCATCTATTGGAGATAATTGGTTTATAGGAGTAATTGCGGGAACAGCAATAACAGCAATACTTCAAAGTTCATCAGCAACAACAGGAATATTAGTAGCATTAGCTACTGCAAATGCTATAGATATAACAGTAGCTTTACCTATTATATTTGGATGTAATATAGGGACATGTATAACAGCAATGATTGCAAGTGTTGGAACTAACAAGACAGCACATAAAGCAGCAATGCTACATTTGGTATTTAATATTACAGGTACAATTATATTCCTACCGTTTTTAGGAATACTTGGAGATTTTGTATCTACAACTAGTACTGATGTAAGTAGACAAATTGCTAATGCTCATACAGTTTTTAATTTAGTAAATACAGCAATATTATTACCTCTTAATAAATACATAATAATACTTATAAATAAAATAATACCAGGTGACGATGAAATAGAGAAAAAAGGACCTAAATACATAGATAATAGACTTTTAGAAACTCCTGTTATTGCAGCAGGACAAGTTATAAAAGAAACTATAAGAATGGCTAATAAGGCTAGAAAAAATTTAGAATTATCTATGAAATCATTTATTGATAATGATGATACATTAGTTAAACAAGTTTATGAAAACGAAGAGATAATTAATATTTTGGAAGAAAGCATAACTGCATATTTAGTTAAACTTTCTAAGTGTGATTTATCAGATAAAGAAAAAGGTATAGTAGCATCTACATTCCATGTAATTATAGACATTGAAAGAATAGGTGATCATGCTAGAAATATTGCAGAATTAGCGAACCAAAAAATACATAAGAAGCTTAAGTACAGTGAAGAAGCTATAGGAGAATTATATGATATATATAATACTACAGTTGAAGCATTAGAAATTGCAATTGATTCATATGCAACAAGAGATTTCGAAAAAGCAAAAACTATTATTGAAGTTGAAAGAAAAATAGATACTTATCAAAAAACTTATAGAGATAAGCATATAAAGAGACTTTATGAAGAAAAATGTAATGCTTATGCAGGAGCTATTTTCTTAGACTTAGTTAATAACTTTGAGCGTATAGGAGATCATTCAACTAATATTGCTGAAAGTGTAATAGAAAATTATAAATAATTTTATAACACATCAAATAATAATTTTAAATATTATTTGGTGTGTTTTTTTATTCTGTATTATTTGAATAAATAAAATTCATGTAACAAATAATACTCTGTATAAGAGTTTTTATTTAATGGGAGGTATCATCTATGAAAATTAGAAGAATGTTATTTATCTTTTGTGTAATATTTCTTATAGTTGGAATGCCAACAAGAGTATTAGCAGAAGAGAGTAGTAAATCAAATCATGTGATTTTAATAGATCCAGGTCATGGTGGTATAGACGGTGGAGCAAAGTCAAAAAATGGAACTGTTGAAAAAGATATAAATCTATCTATAAGTTCAAAGCTAAAAGATCAATTAGAAAGTTCAGGATATACTGTTTATTTAACTAGGGAAAGTGATTCAGAATTAGATAGGAAAAAGGTAAATGATTTAAATGCAAGATGCAAAATGAAAAAAGAAAAGAACTGTGAAGTATTTATATCTATTCATCAAAATATGTTTCCACAACCTAAATGTTTTGGAGCACAAGTATGGTATTCAAACAATGAAAAAAGTAAACTTTTAGCTGATAATATACAAAATTCATTAAAAGCTAATATAGATGACGGAAATAAAAGAGTTGCTAAAGCTGCAAAAGATCAATATAGAATCTTAAGAGATGGTTATGATGGAGCATGCGTATTAGTAGAATGTGGTTTTTTATCTAACAATAAAGAGGAACAAAATCTAAAAAGTGATGAGTATCAAGAAAAAATAGCTAAGAGTATTTTAGATTCAGTTAATTCTTATTTTGAAAATGATAATAAGTAGGTAAATTGAATATCTCAAAATGATAAAATAGTCATTTTGAGATATTGTATTTGTAAATCTTTAATAAGTATACAGTTTGGAAATGGTGATTATATTATTAGTTATCCTGACTTTTTTTTAGTTTATTTTCTACATCAGAAAAATTATAAGAGATTTTAGAATCGTTATTTAAGGTTATCCAAAAAGTTTTTCCTTTTGTTAAATATATAGAAGAGTCTTTCTTAAATTCTTTGAATAATCCGCCAGAGTATACATAGAAAGTATTTTCTTTTTGAGAACTAGCATCTATTACAATATTTTTATATGTTATTGGAAGTTTAGTAGATGAATCAATAGTTTGAGTCCCATTATTAAAATGATGATATTCATTATTGTAATAAAGGAAGTTTGAAAAATTAAAGTCAATATCTATTATTGATATAGTATCAATGCAGTTATTATTAAATTCATTCTTTAATTTTTCATATTCTAGAAAAGTTATATTTGGAAAATCATTTTCATTAACATAGGATATAATTTCCATGGATGAATCATTAATAAAGTCATTATTAAAAAATATAGCAGAGTAATTGGATTGATGAGTTATTGGATCGTAATTTAGCATTAATATTTCAGATTTTGATATTGAAGGCAATTTATTTATATCATTCTCTTTAAATTTTATTTTATATGATGAATTGATGTTAAAAACATCATAAACATCATCTGTTACTATTTTTTCAACACGGAGACTATTTTTATAAGAAGTTTTATGAAAAAAAATATCATTTAACAATAAAATACTATTGTATAAAATAAGACCAGTTAAAAATATAGTTAGAATATAAATAACATTTCTAATTATTTTGTTCAAATCAATATTATTCAT
Source organism: Clostridium sp. ZBS15 (assembly GCF_023845705.1). Taxonomy (NCBI): domain Bacteria; kingdom Bacillati; phylum Bacillota; class Clostridia; order Eubacteriales; family Clostridiaceae; genus Clostridium; species Clostridium sp. ZBS15. The sequence continues at coordinate 2,860 of NZ_JAMQHY010000057.1, read as the reverse complement.
TTTGTAACTCCTTAATAAAGTATTATGTTTAATTATAGTAGTGCAAATTTGAAAATATGAGATTTTTATTGTTGTAAATAAATAAAAATAAAATTAAACTTATAATTAATAAAAGATTTATAGGAGTTGTGATTATGAGAGAAGTTAATGTAAGCTGCATTAGAGAAGCTGTAAAAGAATTGTGTATTAAAGCAAATTATTTCCTTGGGGAAGACATAAGACAAGCATTGAAAGACTCTAAAGATAAAGAGACATGGAATCTAGCAGAAGATATTTTAGACAAGATAATTATAAATTCAGAAATTGCAGATAAAGAACATATGCCTATGTGTCAAGATACAGGAATGGCATGTGTTTTTGTGGAATTGGGTCAAGATGTTCATTTAATTGGAGGTAATTTAAGTGAAGCTATTAATGAAGGAGTAAAAAGAGGCTATGAAGAAGGATTTTTAAGAAAATCAGTAGTAAATGATCCATTAAGAAGAATTAATACAAATGATAATACTCCAGCTGTAATTTATTATGATATAGTGCCCGGAAATAAAATAAAGATAACTGTTGCACCAAAAGGTTTTGGATCTGAGAATATGAGTAAAATAGCTATGCTAAAACCATCAGATGGAGTAGATGGTGTTAAAAAGTTTATTTTAGAAGTTATTAAACAAGCAGGACCGAATCCATGTCCTCCAATGGTAATTGGTGTTGGAATAGGTGGAACTTTTGATAAAGCAGCTTATTTAGCTAAAAAAGCATTATTAAGACCTATAAATGTAAGAAATAATGATGAGTATTATAAAGAATTAGAGATAGAATTATTAGAAAAAGTAAATAAATTGGGAATAGGACCTCAAGGGTTTGGAGGAAGAACTACAGCATTGGGATTAAATATAGAAATATATCCAACTCATATTGCAGGACTTCCAGTTGCAGTAAATATAAATTGTCATGCAACAAGACATAAAGAAATAATAATATAGATATTATATAATGGGGGAAGAAAAAATATGGAAATCAAACTACATACACCTCTTACATCAGAAAAAACTTTGAAATTAAAAGCAGGTGATACTGTTTTGCTAAGTGGAATAATTTATTCAGCTAGAGATGCTGCTCATAAAAGATTAATTGAATTATTAGATAAAGATGAGAAATTACCTTTAAGTATAGATAATGAAATAATATATTATGTTGGACCATCTCCAGCGAAACCAGGAAGCGTTATAGGATCAGCAGGACCTACAACTAGTTATAGGATGGATTCATATGCACCAAGGCTGTTAGAATTAGGATTAAAAGGTATGATAGGTAAAGGTGCAAGAAATGAAGAAGTTATAGAATCTATTAAAAAAAATGACGCTATATACTTTGGTGCCATTGGAGGAGCTGCTGCATTAATAGCTAAAAGTATAGTAAAATCAGAAATAATTGCGTATGAAGATTTAGGGGCTGAAGCAATAAGGAAAATGGAAGTTAAAGATATGCCTTTAGTTGTGATTATTGATTCTGAAGGAAATAATCTTTACGAAATTGGTCAAAAAGATTATTTAGGTACTTTGAAATAAGGATTTGTTTTAAGACAATGTTTTTATAAGCATTTTTAGTATTACTAAGTTTAATTACTTAGTCAACTATAAACATATTAAGATAAAAAATAATAGACAGGATTAACAAATTCACTTAACCTGTCTATTTAATATTATAAATTTATAAAGCCTCTACCTTTAACTTCAGATATATCTACTATAGTAATAAAAGCAGCTGGATCTATGTAATGAATAGATGTTTTTAAATCAAGCATTTGTCGAGTTGTAACTATACAGTAAAGCATTTTCTTTTTATTATGAGTATATTCTCCTTCAGCAAATAAAGATGTTATCCCCCTATGCAAATCAGTTATAACATAGTTTATGACTTCTTGCTCTTTCTCAGTTAAAATAAGAAGTAATTTTTTACTGCTAAATCCTTTTAACATTTTATCTAACACAATACTTTGAGTAAATAATGATATAAGTGTATAAAGTGCTTGAGGTAATCCAAATATGATTGCTCCAATTATAATGATAATACAGTTTAATGCAAAACCTAAGCTACCAATATTAAAATTCGAGTATTTTTTTCTTATAAGCATAGTTATTACATCTGTTCCACCAGTAGAACCATGTCTTAGAAAGACTAATCCATATCCTATTCCACATAAAACACCACCATAGATACAATAAAGAAGAATATCATTCACATAAATAATATTTGTAAAGGGTCTTGTTAACATTAATGACAATGATAGAGAAATCATTCCTATTGTTGTGTATATAGTGAAATTTCTATCTAATTTTTTATAACTTAGTAATAAAAGTGGAATGTTTATAACAAAGACAACAATACCTGATGGTAATCCCATTGTATATTCTAGTATAAGAGCAAGTCCTGTAGCCCCTCCACTTAATAGCTTAGCATGAGATAGGAATAAATTTACGCCTAAAGAGGCTATAAAACATCCTAAAAAAATAATTAAGGTATCCATGATTAGGTTCTTATATTTGCTAATTTTGCTCATCAAAATTACTCCTTTAAATATATAATTAAGTCCAATAAATATTAATACACTTTATTATAATAAAAATCAAGTTATTTATATAAGATAACATATTTTTTACAATAATGTTTAGTAATAATTGAAAACATATATATTATAATAGATAATGTTTTTATAAATTAATTTGTTTTAAAATAATATTAACATTTTAATATAGTGTAATCTTACTATTATAATAAAAGATCAATATTTATTTAAAATATGTTTTAGCAGAGTGTTGAGATAAGCATAAGCAAAGAGAGCGGTATAATTGAACTTAGGAATGCT
>NZ_JAMQHY010000056.1:0-33613 GCF_023845705.1 Clostridium sp. ZBS15 | reverse complement strand
TTTTAGTATTCCTAAGTTCAATTACTCAGTCCACTTTACGTATGCAAATATCAACATGCTTTATATTTTTAAACTACGAAATCTATTGAATGCGGCCATTATTTCTTGTCTTCTTGGCATTGATAGTCTGCCATGACCACCTTTTATATTGCTAATTGATATAATTCCGTTCTTTTCTATATAGTTCATTATTTCATCTGTTACTTCTATTAATGTTTTCTTTCCATCTATAATATTATCTTCTGCCCATTTCATAATCTCTCCAATAGTGTTAATTTGCTCACTATCCACTATTTGCTCAACTGCTCTTAAATCTATATTTTCTTTATTAATTACTAATCCATCTATTCCTAGAGTTTTTATTTTTACACCTTTATAACCTTTTTCAATGCTTCCTTTTTTAATAACCCTATTTAAATTTATCTTTATATCAAGATTTCTTTCCTTGATTTTAGAAAGTATCTTTCCATTACTTAAACTTTTAGCTTGCTCTGTTACATTTTTTATATTGTAACAATCCATTTGTATTACATTATCTGCAATATCAAAATAATCTCCAGAACTTCCTACTACTATAATTGTTGATATATCTTTTTGATTATACAAATCTCTAGCAACTTCAATAAAAGGTGTTATAGGTTCTTTATCTTTAGAAACCAGCATCTGCATTATATCGTCTCTAATCATAAAATTAGTAGCCGATGTATCTTCATCTATTAAAAATACCTTAGTTCCACTTTCTATTCCTTCTATTATATTTGCTGCTTGAGATGTACTTCCACTTGCATTTTCACTATAAAATTTAGTTGTATCTTTTTTATTAGGTAAATTATTTATAAATAATGATATATCATCTTTATTTATTACTCTACCATCTTCTGCTCTAACTTTTAATGCTGCATTATCTGTTATTACAAATTCTCTTCCGTCACCTTCAATATGATTATAAATACCTAATTCCAATGCATTTAATAGTGTTGATTTTCCATGATAACCTCCACCAACTATAATTGTTATACCTTTTTTAATTCCCATTCCTACAATTTCACCCTTATTAGGTAAATTGAATTTAACCTCTAAATTTTCAGGAGATTTAAATGGTATTCCATCCTTTAAAGGCCTAGTTGATACTCCTGATTCTCTAGGTAATATCGATCCATTTGCAATAAATCCAATTAAATCATTGTTCTTTAATTTATTTCTTATAAACTCTTGATCTTCAACTAATCTCACTTGTTTTATAAGTTTATCTTTATCTATGTTTTTATAAATTAATGATGACTCTACAATTTTAGGTAGGAAATCAAATAAAATCTTTTCTAATTCCTTAGCAAGAACACTTCTACCCCTTGCTGGAAATCCTACCTCTATTCTAGCTTCTATTTTTTTATCACTTATCACAATAGAAGTTCTGTCTAAAATTTCTTGTGTGCATTTACTTATAGAAATTAATCCACTTTTTCCTGACCCAAAAATCTTACTGCTACATGAATATATATTTTTATAAAATGTTCTAGTTAAATAATCTTTAACAGCAATCTTTTTGTAATTGTTATTTACTAATTCTTCTGGAATATTTGAAACTTTTTTATCCATTATTATTCTTACTCTAGAAGGCGTTGCAAATGGATCTCCTTGTACATGATCTATTGCTAATATATACTCATTAAACTCATAACTACCTTCAAGTTGCTTATATGACTTGTATCCTTTTCCATCTATACTTATTAAATCTCTACGCAAATCATTAAAATTTTTCATTTACTTTTCATCTCCCATAAAGTACTCATCAATTAAAGCTTCGCCCATTCTTCTATACATATTGCTCATAGATATCATTGATCCAACAAGTAAAAATTTTTCTTCAAAATCACCATTTATATTATTTTCGCTTAAAAGATTCTTTACATTTTCTTCTTTGTCATTCATGTATTCCTTAAATTCATTAACATCTTGAGAATTCATATCTAAGTACGTTTTATAAAGAGATCTCAAATCATATTCTTCATTATTTTCATACTTTTTAACTATATTATCTAATGTAAGCTTTATATCATTTATTGATAATGCACCCTTTAAATCGTATATTAAACTCATTAATATTAAATGTTCTTTTGAATATTTTTTATTCTTTATACTCATTAATAATTTCGCCTTAGCATAATTATTAATCATAGTTTTAGTTAATACTTTATCATCTTCCTTTCTTTTAAGGACTGATAATTTATTTTCAAACAATTGAATAACCTGATCCATATATAAATCTAGCTCAGGTATATCTTCTAAATTTATTTTTTTATCTAAGTTTAAGTTTTCCATTATATTTAATATATCTTTTGTCATTATTCCACTTCCTAATCTAGTTTTTGAAACTACATATTATCTTGTCTATATTTAATATTAATAGTATTACTTATAAAATTCAAGAAAATAGCTAAAAATATGATTTAAATAGCTTAAAATAAGTTTTTATGATCTTTGACTTTTATATAACTATATATAATAATATTAATATATTGTTATATAGTTTTAAAAACTACGTATTGAGTATGGAGGTATTTATGGATAAATATTTAAGGGAACCAGTTAATGGATTAACACATCTTATAGGCGCTGTTTTATCATTAGTAGGATTAGTTTTAATGATAATTAAAGTAAATATGTCACAAGGATCTTTGATAGAATATGTCTCTATCATACTTTTTGGAATTAGCATGATTTTACTGTATAGTGCTTCAGCGACATATCACTCTGTTATCGCAGATTCAAAAATTATTAAAGCTTTAAAAAAAGTAGATCATTCTATGATTTTTGTACTTATAGCAGGATCTTATGCACCATTTTGCTTAATTGCATTACAAAATTCTATTGGCAATAAACTTTTCATAGCAGTTGCCGCATCTGCTTTAGTTGGGATAATATTTAAAATTTGTTGGGTTACATGTCCTAAATGGTTAAGTAGCGTTATATATATTACTATTGGTTGGTTTGCTATTTTTGCAATTTACCCATTATCAATAGCACTTTCACCAATAGGTGTAAGTCTGCTTGTTTTAGGTGGATTGATGTATACAATTGGTGGGGTAATATATGCCTTAAAGAAAGATAAAATAAAGATAGGCGTTTTTGGATCTCATGAAATATTTCATGTTTTCATAATGCTAGGAACACTATGTCACTTCATTTGTGTTTTTAATTATATAATTTAAAAAGTATTTAGTAAGCAAAAAGCACTCCATTCAACTAAAAATGGTAGTGCTTTTTCATATGATTTTATTTTATTGTTTATTTTTTATTTAACCAATACCACCATATATAACTCCAAGTATTATAACTACTACAGTTATAATTACAAAGACATATTTAGCAAGATATATGAAGTTAATTCCTAATTCTCTACTAGACCCCTTATTTATCTCTATAAGTGCCTTTTTATAATCCCCTACATAGTAAAATACTAAAAATACTATCAAGGCTGCTAGTGGTGATACTATTATTGTGATAAAATTAGTGAAATTATCAAAGCTAGCCATACTTAAATTTAAAGGTATTGATAATATAAACCCTATTATAGCTATTATAATTGATGCCTTTTTTCTATTAAGCTTTGTTTGTGAAATTAATGCTTCAACTGGACCTTCCAACATATTAATAGATGATGATACAGCTGCAAATATTAAACTTAAGAAGAATACTATAGCTATTAGTCTTCCACCAGGCATAGCTTTAAATATTGTTGGCATTGTTATAAATAATAATGGTGGACCTGCCATTGGATCTAAATTAAATGCAAATACAGATGGCATAATAACAAATGAAGCAAGTAATGCTGCTATTGTATCTAATATTGCTGTACTTAAAGCAGATCTTGGTATATCAAAATCATCTTTCATATAACTACCATATACAACCATACCACAACCATTTAATGATACTGTAAAGAATGCTTGTCCTAAAGCCATTATCCAAGTATTAGGTTTAAGTAAAAATTCCCACTTAGGATTTAATAAATATTTAACACCTTCCATTGCTCCTGGAAGTGTAAGTGATCTAATTGCAAGCAAAATAAATATTACAAACAATGCTGGCATAATTATTGTATTTATTTTTTCTATACCTTTTGTTACTCCTGCATAAACTACAACTAATGTTAATGCTATAGCTATAAAGTTCCAAACTATTGTTTGACTTGTTCCTGAAAATCCTTCAAAAAAACTATGAACATCTACTGAAAATAATTCTCCTGTAATACTCATTGAAAAATATTTCATTATCCATCCTACAACTATGTTGTAAAACATAAATACACCTGCTAATCCTATTACAGGTATTAGCGCTACTAACTTTCCACCTTTTTTATTTTTTTCAGCAAATGTTGTTATAATTCCTGTTGCTGAACCACCTTTAAATTTTCTTCCAAATGCAAATTCTGTTATTAATCCTGTTGAACCTAATAACAATACAAAAATAAAGTATGGAATTAAAAAAGCTGCTCCTCCATTTTGACCTAATCGATATGGAAACATCCATATGTTTCCTAGCCCTACTGCTGCTCCTATACATGAAAGTATAAAACCAGTCCTACTCTTAAAATTTTCTCTTTTAGCCATTCCTACTGTCCCTCCTAAAATAAATAAAAAATCATAAAGACTACTTTGAACTAATCATAAAATTCTTCTTTTTTTATAATTTCCAAAGAATAAAAAAACCACATAGTGTTACTATGTGGTTGCCTACAATACTAATACTCTACATCCACACAGCTTATCCATGTGGTTAAAATTGAGAATAATGAATAACTCTAACCATCATAGATACAAACTTAAGTTTATACTTTAGCTCGCATCTATAATAAAAAATTATTAATACAAGCTCTGTCTATAATAGTTACAGTAATATGCGTTATTTAATTTTAATAATATAAATTTAGTGCATATCATAATAATTACTCTCCATCTTTACAATTTTCTTAATTTTATCATCTAAATTACAAAAATGTCAATAATAAAGATGCTTTTAATTCCTTTAAATATTCTCTTTATGTAGCTTTATGTGGTATAATAACGAAATGAATATTCAATGAAATGAGGGAAATTTATTGATAACTGTATCAAATGTTAGTCTTAGATTTGGTGGACGTAAACTTTTTGAAGACGTAAACCTTAAATTTACAGCAGGAAATTGTTATGGAGTTATTGGAGCAAATGGTGCTGGAAAAAGTACTTTTCTTAAAATACTTTCAGGTGAAGTTGAACCTAATACTGGTGAAGTTATAATTGCTCCAAATACAAGAATGTCAGTATTAACACAAGATCATTACAAATATGATGATTGTCAAGTTTTAGAAACTGTAATAATGGGTAATGAAAGATTATATCAAATCATGAAAGAAAAAGATGAGATATATGCAAAGCCAGATTTTTCTGATGAAGATGGAATTAAAGCATCTGAATTAGAAGGTGAATTTGCTGAACTTAATGGTTGGGAAGCAGAATCTGAAGCTTCTTCATTATTACAAGGTTTAGGAATTGGCACTGATTATCACTTTAAAAACGTGTCAGAATTAACTGGAGGAGAAAAAGTTAAAGTTCTTTTAGCTCAAGCTTTATTCGGTAATCCAGGAATATTAATCCTAGACGAACCTACTAACGGTCTTGACTTAAAGGCTGTAAATTGGTTAGAAGATTTCTTAGGAAACTTTGATGGAACTGTTATAGTTGTATCACATGATAGACATTTCCTAAACTCAGTTTGTACTCAAATGGCTGATGTTGATTTTGGAAAGATTAAGATTTATGTTGGTAACTATGATTTCTGGTATGAATCAAGCCAATTAGCCCTTCAAATGTCTAAGGATCAAAATAAGAAAAAAGAAGAAAAAATTAAAGAATTACAAGATTTCGTTGCAAGATTTAGCGCTAATGCATCTAAATCTAAGCAAGCTACTTCTCGTAAGAAATTATTAGATAAAATCACTTTAGATGATATCCAACCTTCAAGCAGAAAATATCCTTTCGTAGGATTTACACCTGAAAGAGAAGTTGGTAATGACATATTAACAGTTAAAGATTTATCTAAAACTGTAGATGGAGTTAAGCTTTTAGATAACATTAATTTCATGGTAAATAAAGGTGATAAAATTGCTCTTATCGGTAATGAAATTGCTGTAACTACATTATTCAAAATACTAGCTGGAGAAATGGAACCAGATAGTGGAGAATTTAAATGGGGAATAACTATAACTAATTCTTACTTCCCAACTGATAACTCAGAATATTTTGACGGATGTAATCTTTCTTTAGTTGATTGGCTTAGACAATACTCAGAGGAAAAATCTGAAAGCTACATAAGAGGTTTCTTAGGAAGAATGTTATTTTCTGGAGAAGAAGCTCTAAAGGAAGCTAATGTATTATCTGGAGGAGAAAAGGTTAGATGTATGTTATCTAAAATGATGCTTTCAAATGGAAATGTATTAATGTTAGATCAACCTACTAATCACCTTGACCTTGAATCAATTACTGCTGTAAATAATGGTTTACAAAATTATAACAGTAATATAATTTTTGCTTCTCATGACCATCAATTTGTTCAAACTATAGCAAATAGAATTATAGATATTAAAGATGATGGTTCTATTGTTGATAGAGCTATGACATTTGATGAATACTTAGAATTTGCTGCATCAAATAAATAATAAAATTAAAAGGCTATTCCTTAATTGGAATGGCCTTAATTTTTTCTCTTTATTTTCTTCAGTTTACACAAAATTATTTACAGGTGAAACTGAAAAGCTGTTTTTCGATGTTACATAGATAAACCAAGTAATATGAATACTTTAAAGACTTAGTTTATAATAATCATCTCCCCATTTGCACATCATACTAAGAATAGGCATTAAACTCTCACCTACATCAGTTAATGAATATTCAACCTTTGGCGGAACTTGAGGATAAACTTTTCTATTAACTAAATTATCTGCTTCTAGTTCTCTTAGCTGTTGAGTTAGCATTTTTTGAGTTATTTTAGGAAGTGCTTTTTTTAATTCATTAAATCGCTGTATTCCCTTAGTACCTAAATGCCAAATAATAATAGGTTTCCATTTTCCTCCAATTAAGTCTATTGTAATTTCGAAGGTACATCTATAATTCTTATTTTTAAATTCTAAAGTATTGCAATTAGAACTCATAGTTATCATCCTTTCAATAGTATCCTTTTAGGTACTATAATACAAAATAGTGCGTACTTGTTATATATAAACTTATTTTTTATAATAATATCATTGATTATAAAAAGTATCAATTAGGAGGTATATATAAATGGATGCAATATTAAACAGGAAAAGTATAAGAAAATATAAGAACATAAATGTAAGTGATGAGATTGTTGAAGAATTATTAAAAGCAGGCATGGCAGCACCTTCTGCGGCAAATGAACAACCTTGGGAATTTATAGTTTTACGAGATAAAGAGATTATGAGAAAAATAACTGAAGTACATCCATATTCAAAAATGCTATTAAATACAGATGTAGCAATTATAGTTTGTGGAGATGAATCAAAAGAAATATTTAAAGGTTTTTGGGTACAGGATTGTTCAGCTGCCACAGAAAATATATTAGTAGCTGCTGAAGATAAAGGTTTAGGTGCAGTATGGTTAGGTGTTTACCCAATAGTAGATAGGGTGGATGCAATAAAAGAACTTCTAAATTTACCATCTAGTGTAATTCCTTTATCAATAATACCTGTTGGATATCCAGATGAAGAAAGAAAAGTAGCAGATAGATTTAATAAAACAAGAATACATTATGATAGATGGTAAAGATAAAAAAAGTGAGGGATATAAATGATAAAAGTAGTCGCAAGAAATTTTGCCAAAGAGGATAAAATTAACGAAATTATTGAACTATGTAAAGAACTAGTAGAAATTACAAGAAAAGAAGAAGGATGCATAAAGTATGAAATGTATCAAGATGAACAGGATGCTAAAATTCTGACAATGATTGAAGAATGGGAAAATAAACATGCTTTAGATAAGCACTTGAGATCTGAACATTTCACTAGAATTGTTCTAATGATGGGAAAGCTTATGTCAAAAGAAACAGATATGAATGTTTACAATAAATTGATTTAACATGTTTATACAGATAGATCAATTTAAATTGTATTAAGAATTTCATAGTGAAATGATAAATTTTTGCTCATAAGTTAGGTTTAAAAATAACTTAGATAAAAAGTAAAAATATAAAACTTAAAAAAATTCAATTTAAAAGGAGACTGTAAATATTTTTGTGTATGAGTGCAGTGGCGTTGGAATTTGCTTTTTAGAACTATTAATGGAGATTTGTCAAAAGTAATTTTCCAAAAGTAAATTCCTATATCCACGAGCTTTATACTACAATATCAACACATTTTTAAAATAGATCCTATTTTAATTGCTTAGATAATAAGTCCTCAATAACTTCATATACATAATCAACTTCATTATTAGCATATTTTTTTACCTTATCTTCTGAATCATTAAAAGTATAGCTATTATGAGTTATGTTAAACATTGAAACATCATTGAATGAATCTCCAACAACATAAAGATTATCTTTTGATATGTTTTCTACTTCTAATATTCTCTTAAGCGCATTTCCTTTCGAACATCCTTTTGGTACTATATCAACAAAAAATTGATTTCTATATGCTTCTACATGCTCACCATACTTTTTAATTATTTCATCTTTTATTTTTTCTGCTTTAATCTGATCTTTATCTACAGGTGATAAACTTATTATTTTATAATCATCTTTTGATGATGTTGCATCTTCAATATATATCTTCTTTGTAAAGAAATCCATCATATCACCAATTTCAGATTTATCAATATTAGGATTATCTATAAAAATAGAATTCTTAAAATTATCTAAATAAACTAAGGTTTCATCATTGTAGTAATCATTTATTATCTTATTTGATATTTCATTAGATACCCACTCATCAAATACCATTTCATGTGCTCTATTCATAATTAAGCTTCCATTGCAAAGTAATAAATAATCATATTCTATATCATACTTCTCCATTAAAGGTATTACCATGTCATAACTTCTACCTGTTGATACAATTAATTTATGTCCTCGTTCTTTAAGCTTATTAATTAAAGTTAAATCCTTATCATTTCTTAAATTGTTTCCAACTACTAAAGTTCCATCTAAATCACTTGCTAAAAGCTTCATATGTACCCCACTTTCAATTCTTAACTAAATTTTTTTCTAATTTTATATTGGAATTAATTTTATATTATATATTTTTTTAAATCGTTTTAATAAACTAAGAATTTGATTTAGTATCTAGTATTTCTTAATTCTTAATTAAGTATTTAATTTAAAATGTAAAAATAGATTCTACAAAATATATTTTATACTAAATGACATAATTAAAACAATTAAATTATCTAATATCATATATCTGTAGAACCTATAAAATTATCATGTTTAAATACGTGTTCATATATGCAATATGTAAAGTGGCATTGTAATTGGACTTTGAAAATTGTTAAGTGAAAATCAAAAGTAAGTGTCCAAATTTTATATTTGGGAACACGAACTTTCACACAGTGCAATTTTACATTTTGTTTTTTGAATTTACTCAGCAAAGTCGAGTTTCCTTTTAATATTTATATTTACTGCTTGTCTCAATTTTATATNNGGACTATACTCATTTTAGTATTCCTAATTTCAATTACTCAGTCCACTTTATTTATGCATATATGAACACTCTACTAAACCATGCCATGTTTAAATAAACATCTTATCTTTTCTTATATTTTATATGTAATAATTCATGAGCTAGTCCTTTTCCTGGTTTGCCCATATAAGTTTCGTACATCTTTAATAATGATGCATTTTCATGAGACTTTCTCTTAGCTAATCCCTTATCTTGGTTGTATAAAACAGATGCTCTTACAGTTCTAACATCTACTTTATTTCTGTCTTTTGAATTTACATGAGGTTGTCCGCCACCATTTACACATCCACCTGGGCAGGACATTACTTCAATGAAATGATATTGCTTTTCTTCCATTCTTCCACTCTTAACAAAATCAAATACATTTGCAGCGCCATTAATAACAGCTATATTATATTCTTGTCCTCCTAATATAACTGTAGCTTCTTTTATTCCATCTAAGCCTCTTACTTGTTCATACTCTATTTCTTCTAGTGATTTATTTTCTATAAAGTCTTTTGCGCTTCTTAAAGCTGCTTCCATAACACCACCAGTAGCTCCAAATATAGCTGCTGCACCAGTATATTCTCCCATTGAAGGATCGGCTTCACTATCTTCTAAGCTCGCAAAATTTATTTTTGCATTTTTAATCATTTTTGCTAATTCTCTAGTTGTAATTACAGCATCTATATTTCTTAAACCGTTATTTTCCATTTCTTCTCTATCAGCTTCAAATTTCTTTGATGTACAAGGCATTATTGTCACTGTAAATACATCTTTAGGATCTAATTCTTCTATTTCAGGATAATAAGTTTTACTTGCAGCACCAAAAATTTGTTGAGGTGACTTTGCACTAGATAAGTTATCTATAAACTCTGGGAAGTAATTTTCAACTTCTCTTACCCATGATGGACAACAAGATGTAAACATAGGGAATGGACCACCTTCATTTACTCTACTAATAAGTTCTGTTGCTTCTTCCATTATTGTCATATCAGCACCAAAGTTAATATCAAATATCTTATTGAATCCTAACATTCTTAAAGCTGTATATATCTTTCCTGTTACATCAACACCATATCCCATTTTAAATGCTTCACCCATAGCAGCTCTAACTGATGGAGCCATTGCAACTATTACGTGTTTACTTGGATCTTCTAAAGCATTTTGCACTCTTTCAGTATGAGATTTTTCTGATAACGCATCTACTGGACATGCAGCTATACATTGACCACATAATAAGCAATTTGTATCATCAAAGCATTTTCCATCAATAGTTGATACTTTCTTATCAACATTATCATCAACAATTTTTATAGAATTAGTAGCTGTTTTTTCGCTACAAGCAGCTTCACATCTTCCACAAAGCACACATTTACTTCTATCTATAACAATTGACTTACTTCTATCATCTACATATTCTGATTTATCTTTAACTATGAATGGCTTATTTGCTCTAGCTTTAGTCTTTATTACTAATTTTAAAAATTCACAGTCTTCTCTTCTTTTACAAGGACCACATTTAAATTCATGTTTATCTAACATTTCTGCCATTCTTAATTTAACAGCTTCTTGTACCTTTTCTGAATCAGTTCTTATAACCATTTTATCTTTGACTAATGTTTCACAAGATAATGCTAGTTCTTCTTGTCCTTCTATTTCAACAGCACACACTCCACATTTTCCTGTATTACTGCAATCATTTAAATAGCATAAGGTTGGTATCTCTATATTATTCTCTAATGCAACTTCTAAAATAGTTTTACCCTCTTCTTTTACAGAAACCTCTTTTTCATTTATTAATATATATGCCACTAAATGAACCTCCCCGTCTTTAGTATACTTTTTTATTTAACTATATTTTCAATGTGTGTTAATATTTAAAAACACATTTTTTATCAACGTTACAATTTTAGCATACTTATTTATTAAAAATAAGTATTAATTAATAGTTTTTATTGGATAAATAATCTATTAATTATACTATTTTATATATTATGAAATATATGTATCAACATAATTTAAATATTTATATTTAAAACAAAAAAAACTATCCTAAAAGAACTTTTAGGATAGACTACTATATTATATAACATTTATACATATTTCAATTTTTAAAATTTTCTATACTTCTTTATTTATTAAACCATTAAAAATAAATTCTAATGTCTTATTAATAATATCTTCTAAACTAACTTTTTCTATGTTTATTAACTCATATATTGCTGTTGAACATAATGTTCCAAAAAATTCATAGGCCATTACTTCACTATCGCCTTTTCTAATACACCCTTCTTTCATCCCCATTTGTATATACATTTCTATTTCTTTTATATGACTTTTTACCTTTTCTCTTAAAATAAATTGTCTTTCTTCATCTCCCCATAATTGACTCATTACAACTCTAAAAAAGCTATTATGTTCATAAAGAAATGTTAATTGTATTTTGCAGATTTGTTTTAATTTTTCAATTGCATCATCATTTAATTCATTTACTGCTGCAATTTCATCATTAAGTAACTTAAGTCCATTATCAACTATAAAGTTGAATATTTCTTCTTTGCTATTAAAATTATAATATAGTGTTCCTTTAGCAAGCCCCGCAGTGGTTGCTATTTCATCCATTGTTGCTCCCCTATACCCTGATTTTGAAAAAACTTCTATTGAAGAATTAAAAATCAATTTTTTTGTTTTATTCACACCAATCCCTCATTTTCATAAACTGATAATAATTACATTATACCACTAAAATTTTACTATTTATTACTTTTTACTTTCATTTTTTTGATATTTAAAATATATATGTTAGAATCAGTATATAATATATAAATATATTTTTAAATTAATGAAAAGAGGAATTTATGATTAAAGTATATAACAGAATTACTAACGAATATGAAGAGGAAAACGTGGCAGGTAAAAAGTTCATTAAGTGGACTTATGAAACACCCGTTGGAAAAGGTATGACAGAATTAATTGCTAAGAGAAAGATTTTTTCAAAATTTTATGGTAAATTTTGTGATACAAAATTCAGTGCAAGAAAAATACCTGACTTTGTTAAAGACTTTAATATTGATATGAATATTGCAGAAAAAAATATTTCTGAATTTAATTCATTTAATGACTTCTTTGTTAGAAATTTGACTTCTACTTCAAGACCTATAGATTACAATGAAGATATTTTTATTTCTCCAGGAGATGGGCGAATTACTGTTTACGATAATATAGACTTAGATAATATTGTTCAAGTAAAAGGCTTAACTTATAGTTTAAGAGAATTAATAAAAAATGATGAAATATCAGAAAAATATAAAGATGGTATTTGTGTAATATTAAGATTATGTCCTACAGACTATCATAGGTTTCACTTTGTAGACTCTGGTATACCTTGCGAAACTCATAAAATTAAGGGCCATTACTATTCTGTAAATCCTATAGCTCTTAATTCAATTCCAAAATTATTTTGTGAAAATAAAAGAGAATGGTGCATATTTAAATCAGAAAATTTTGGAGATATTTTAACTGTAGAAGTAGGTGCTACTTGTGTTGGATCAATAATTCAAACATATGAGCCTAACCAAAAAGTAACAAAAGGCGATGAAAAAGGGTATTTTAAATTTGGTGGATCAACAACTATACTGTTCTTAGAAAAAAATAAAGTAAAAATAGATCCTGATATTTTAGAGCAATCAAAACAAGGATATGAATGTAAAATCTTATTTGGCGAAAAGATTGGAACTAAAATCTCTAAATAAGCAAGTTCTGTTTTAGCATGTTTATATATGCAATAATCAAAGTGGCATATATAAACACATTGCTAAAACATAGCATTATTTATTAATGACTTTTTTTAATTCATTCTTAAATTTTTCTATATCTTTATCTAATATAATTAAACTAATCCCCATCATTTCTGCTCTTTCTTTAATACATCTTTTATAAGGTTCTTGAGTTGCAACCAATATTTTTTTCGCATTATTTCCACCTAATCTTTTACTATATACATCTAATTCATTTAGTGCATCTTCATCATATTTTGCACTATCTTTACATGATATACATATTAAAACATCATCCTTAACTGCTAATACATCAAATTCATTTTTAACTTTGATTTCATTATTGTTCCATAGAAATATAACGCCACTTTTAACATCATCAATTTCTTCAATTTCTCTAACAACTATATTGGTTAATACTTCTAGCCAAGTACCACTTTTAAATATAAATCCTTTCATATAATCTTGTTGAAAATGTACTACTATATCATTCTTGCTCTTTTTATATTTTATAGCATTAATTTTCTCTAGATAATTTAAACAAGAATTTAATATTCTTTTTTCCTCTTGACCATATAAGTTAGACAAATTAATAATAACTTTGTTACTTTGAGAATAATCATGAATAAATAAATGATTATCATAAAGATATTGCTTATACTTATACCATAATTCTAAGTTTTTATAAATTTTTTCTGTTATATTAATTACATCAGAATATTTACTTATTTTACTAGAATCTAACAAAATATCAGAACCAGTTATCTTAAGTATGTCATCTATGTATATATCCTTAAACTCTTCTGACTTATTTTTAATATCGTTTCCTAATTCATATATTCTCTTATTTAAAATATCTATATAAACAATATTAAATTTCTTTATTAAAGCTTGATTTAATAAAATTAATGAGTTTATTCTTTTTCCCCCAGTTACATTTATAATAGTTTTTTCTATATCTAAGCTATTTAATAAATTGTTTATTTCTTTTATATTACCTTCACTTATAATGTAGCTTTCTATATCAATACTCGGAAAAATTTCTTTATGATACTTTTTTAGCTTCTCATATAATTCACTATTTTCTTCATACTTTAAGTAAATTACTTTACAAGGTCTAAATTTATCAGTAGCTAACAAATTCCCCTCATTATGCTCATCTAATAAATTAATTAAAATATCTTCTTTCATTAATAATTGCCACCTTTACTTCATCACTATTGTTTATTAAATATCTAATATACTTATATAATTTATTATTAGCATTTATTAGCATGTTTATTTATACAACAAAAAAGACTTAACTAAAAACATAGCTAAGTCTTTTGGCAGAGCGTGAAGGAATCGAACCCTCAATGTACCGTCCGTAGCGGTAAGTTATATCCGTTTAACTAACGCTCCATATTAATTTAAAACTAACTTTCTTCAAGAAATATATTATCACAAGCCACCATAATAAGCAAGTTTATAAAATAAATACTTAAGATTATTTTTCCATAATATTAAGTATTTATTTCAATAAATTTCTTTTTTATAAATAAATATCTGAAAATTCTATTTCTAATATTTCAATATTGGTTTTTGCATGAATTATATGATTATCTTCATTATTCTCGCTTAATTTTATTATTGGGAGTCTTATTATAAATTCACTGCCTCTATCTTCCTGACTCTTTAGTGATATATTACCATTATGTGCTTTAGTTAAGCTTTCTACTAATGACAATCCAATTCCACTACCTGACTGTTCTATTTTTTTATGATTAGATGACTGAGCAAATCTATTAAAGATTTTATCCTGTTCTTTTATTGGAATTCCCATCCCCTCATCTTTTACTGATATATTTAATTCATTATTTCTCTTCCATAAGTTAATGTATATATTTCCATTATTATAAGAGAACTTTACAGCATTAGATAAAAGATTCATAATTATCCTATCTATTGCCTCTGGATCTATTGCCATAATACATTTTTCAACATTAGTATCAAATATTAATGATATATTTTTTTGTTTTGCGTATTTATCTATTGAAGAAACCGTATTTTCTATTAATTTAACAATATCTAAATTTCTTCTTTCAATTTTATAATATTTTTTTTCTAATCGTGTTGTATCTATAAGATTATCTATAAGTTTTAGCATCCTATAACTATTTCTCTTTATGCTAGTCATATATTTATTCATGTTATCATTGCCAGTTATGTAACCTGATTCATAAAATTGAAGTATGCTTAAAATTACATTTAATGGCGATCTTAAATCATGAGAAACACTTAAAAGGAGATTTTCTTGTAAATTCTTATAATTATTTACATCCATGTATTTATCTATTAGTTCTTCTTTTGTTAATTTAGAAAGTTCTAATCTATTTAATTCTTTATCCTCTTCTATAAAATCATTTATAATTTTTTTCGCTACACTCATTTACAGCTTCTCCTTATAATTAATATCATTTTCCATTTTTTTGAATTTTATACTTTTATATTATCACATACTATAAATACTAACAACCATTTTTTAACATTTTTTCTTCTACCTTAATACTCCAAATATCCTAAAATTATAAAAAATTATTCATATTTACACATATTATTTTATAATTTTATGTAATTTATTTGTAAAATATTCGATAATTTTATTATTTCGAGTAAAATTTTATATAACTATTGACCGCACTAATAATTTAATGATATATTTGTACTTGTAATACATACATATGTATTTCATCTATGAACATTAATTATAAAAGGGGGATTTATAATTGAAGAATTTATCACTAATTAAAAGAATATTTACATTTTTAATCTTAGGAATAATACTCGGTTTAACATGTAGAAGTTTAAATATAATCTTCCCAATAAGAATATTAGCCACTTTTAGTTCTTTATTTGGAAACTTTTTATCATTTGTTATTCCGTTAATAATAATAGCCTTTATAGTTCCTGGAATAGCTTCACTTGGAAAAAATTCAGGAAAAGTACTTATAGGAACTACTATACTAGCTTACATATCAACTATTATTTCTGGTATTACTGCTTATTTTGTAGGAATATCGTTTCTTCCTAAAATAATAAAAGCAGCTACATTAGTCTCAACTGAAGCAATTAAGGTAGAACCATATTTCACTATTGATATACCGCCTATGCTTAATATAATGTCAGCTTTAGTATTTGCATTTGTTTTTGGTATAGGACTTTCAAAAATAAATAATAGCTCATTATTAAGAGGATTTCATGAATTTAGTTCAATAGTTTCAATGATTATTTCTAAAATTCTTATTCCACTTGTTCCGCTTTATATTGCAGCTATATTTTCTAAGTTAAGTTTAAGTGGTGAAATATTTACTACTATAAAATCTTTCGCTACTATTTATTTAATACTGTTTATATTGCAATTTATATATTTATTATGTCAATATTCTATAGCTGGTGTACTTAAAAAGGAGAATCCTTTTAAATTATTAAAAAATATGATTCCTGCATATCTTACAGCTGTAGGAACTCAGTCATCTGCTGCTACTATACCAGTTACATTAAGCTGTACTAGAGAAAATAATGTATCTGAAGAGGTCGCTGATTTAGTTGTTCCTCTATGCGCTACAATACATTTGGCAGGAGATACTATAACTTTAGTATTAACTTCAATTGGTGTAATGCTAATGAGAGGACAAACACCTACTTTAGTTACTATGATTCCATTTATATTAATGCTTGGAGTAACAATGGTAGCTGCACCGGGAGTTCCTGGTGGTGGAGTTATGGCCGCTCTTGGATTATTAGAATCTATGCTTGGATTTGGAAACATAGAAAAGCCTATAATGATTGCATTACATGCAGCTCAAGATAGCTTTGGTACTGCAACTAATATTACTGGTGATGGCGCCTTATCTTTAATAGTAGATTACTTTGTAAACAAGAATAAAACAAAATAAATATAAATAAAAAGGATATATCATTAAGTGGTTAAAACTTAATGATATATCCTTTATTACATTCCGTCTTTATTTAATTTAGTTTTTATCATTTCATCTTTTATATACTTAAGTATAAATATTACATATACTAATGTGCCAACTATAAACATCGTATCTAAATTTATATTTGGAAAAATAGTTTGTAATATAATTTGAAATATAAATGGTAATGTACATGCATATAAACTTAATGAATATAATATGCTATATTTCATAAATACTCTCATAATTATCAATGCAAATGATGCAAAAGCGGTTGCAAATAAACAATTTATTAATATGTTGATAAATGTAAATAATATCGTATACAAAATTACAATAGCTACTACTATTTTTAGTACATATGATAATTCTTCAAATAAAATCTTATTATCTAATTTATTGTCACCTATTAAATCTTTATAATCTGCTTGCTGTTTATAAGCTCCTATTTCTAAATATATCCCATCTTTTAAAAATAATATATTGTTATCATTCTGAATTGTTGTATCTCTTAAACCATCAATTTCGCTCAAGCTTTTATTTTCATCAATATATATTAAACTAGACGTTCCCTCTACCTTTAATGGTGAATTTTTCGTATGTAATATACCTTCTTCTATATTAAATTTATATTCATCATTTTGCAGTATTGTACTTAAATTATTTAATTCCTTGTCTATTCTATATCCAATAGTTGTTCCTCTTATTCCGCCTAAAAGAGTGCTCATTAATAATACATATAATATAGCCTTCCATATTCCGTATTTAGGATATGTTACTAATGCTTTTAAATTATAAATACAATTAATAAATTTCTTAAAAAAATTATCTGTTTTATTCATCATTTCCTCCAATATCCTTTTTTAAATAAGAACGTCATTAATAAATATATTAACATATACTTCCTATTTTATAAAATATAAATGTTTATTATTAGTAATTTATGTTCATAATAAAAAAAGTATATTTTATTTTTAGATAAAAATAGGAGGTATGTTTTGAAAATCAATAAAAATATTCATATAAATAAATCCATTATATATATCTTATTATTTACACTAATTACATTAACTACATTATTTCAAGGTTATCAGTATAAAAAATTAGTTAATAATTTTAAGATAAATTTTGATGGTAACAAGTTTTCTCAGGCTAATAATATTTTATTAACCCAAGAAAATTTAAATCCTTTTAAAAACTTAATGCTAAAGAGAGATTTAAAAAAATATTTTTCAGATAATATAACTACATTGAAGCAAGATTTAGAAACCTCTAAATTAAATGAAGAAGAAATTTTAATAAAAGTTAATGAAATAAATAGATATAGTTTTAATTCAAATGAAGTGATAGAATTAGTTAATTCTGTCTCTAGTCTTCAAGATTCAATAAACAACTATTCTAATGGAATAGAACATTTTAATAACAAAGAATATTATGAAGCTATAACTAACTTTTCAAATTTATCTCCCTTAGATTTAAATTACAATGAATCATTAATTTACTTAAGGAAAGCCAAGAATCAAATTAAAGAAGAGTTATTTGCTAAATGTGATGAATTATGTTCTAACGATTATTATAGTCAGGCATTAAATCAAATATCTAATATTCCTTCTGTTCTAAATGATGACGAAGATATAAAAACAAAAATTGCTGAAATTAAATCTAGTAAACAACAATATTTAGATAAAACTGCTGATTCAAAAACAGTATCAGATTATTATATAAATAATATTTCTTCACAAAACATAAATACATTAAATTTAGTTAGTAATACCCCTTATTTAATTTTTATAGATATAAACAATCAAAAAACTTATATTTATAAAGGTAAATCAAATAAGTGGAATTTAGATAAAACATTTTCTTGTTCTACTGGAATAGATTCCGAGCCAACTCCTTGTGGTGCTTTTTCTATTAAAGAAAAAGGTGAATGGTTCTTCTCAGATAAGTTTAAACAAGGTGGAAAGTATTGGACTCAAATTGATGGTGATATATTATTTCACTCAGTTCCATATGCTCAGGATAAAACTACAGTAGTAGATACTACTTTAAACAAAAAATCATCACATGGATGTATAAGATTAGCATTAAGCGATGCTAAATGGATATATGATAACATCCCAAGAGATACAAAAATCATAATTAAATAGCTAATTATCCCCCCAATAAATATAGAAAAGTAAGTGTCTTAATTATAATTACCCATACATTTAAGACACTTACTTGTTTTTTATCTAAATTCTTTATTCAAAATCTGTTTATATGTTCAAAAGACAATTATATTATAATGTAGTTTTTTATCTTTTGAAATTTTATCTATATTTGCTTACACCTGTACAATACAGAAATCAACTTTTAGTTACTTATCCATGTCCTTGAAATAGAAACTACTTTATAAACTCAATACGCTTATGACAATTCCTATATTAAAATTTCTTTCTCTAAATAGAATGAATATAGATATTTTTTATCAACTTTCTTTCCTGTCATTTTAAATATTGCTTCACTATAATATAATAATTGACTTTTATATTTTTCTTTAAATTCTTCTTCATTTTCTACATAATCTGTTTTGTAATCCAACAAAATTATTTCATCATCACATTTAAAGAAACAATCTATTATACCTTGTAATCTTATTTTTTCATTAGCGTACTTTTGTGGTAAAGATTCGTCTAATTCTAAACTACTTATTTCAGTATAGAATGGAACTTCTCTATAAACTTTGCCACCCTTATTATATACATCAAGGATTTTCTTACCTAAATTGCTTTTAAAGAAACTTAATATCTTATATGGATTAATTGAGCTATATTCTTCCTGTAATATAAACTCCTCATCATATAAGTTGTTTAGCTGTCCCTTTATTTCTTCTAATGTTCCAACTTTACTAAAATCTATTTTTTTCATTGCAAAATGAATTGCTGTTCCTCTTTCTGC
The DNA here is from genome assembly GCF_023845705.1 of Clostridium sp. ZBS15. Classification (NCBI taxonomy): domain Bacteria; kingdom Bacillati; phylum Bacillota; class Clostridia; order Eubacteriales; family Clostridiaceae; genus Clostridium; species Clostridium sp. ZBS15. The sequence goes on along the minus strand of NZ_JAMQHY010000056.1, from coordinate 13,226 downwards.
TGCTGATATTCCTTTTTCTTCTTGAAGAAATTTAGGAGTTATTACATCTTTATTTTTATTATCCTCTTCTTCTAAATCAAATATCTCAAAAGTATCAATATTATCGTCCATATTTCTTCTTTTTAAATCAGACACAGATATATTACTAGTAAGCTTAGTTGATTCCTTAAATTCATACTCATAACCTAATCTTCTATAAACTTCACTTTTAACCTTTTCATTTACATCTTTATCTAAAATTGAAATTTTTATATCCTCTTCCTCTTGATTTTCATCTAATTCATCATACATATCTAATTCATGTTTATTCCATATGCTGATTTTCCACATTGATAAGTCATCTTTACACATTTCACTAGAAAATCCTAATTTCTTTCTAAGGATTTCACCATCTTTATGCTTACATAAAGCCATACCAATCCAATCTAAATAGGATTTGCCTTTTGATATTTCATAAGGCAATACAACATCCTTATCTAAAACTGCTGAGTTAATCCACTTTTCAATAGATTTTTCTGCATTTCTTACTGCCCCTGTTATAATTAATTTTTCCTTAGCTCTAGTAAACGCAACATATAGTACTCTCATTTCTTCAGATAATGTTTCTAATTTCATTCTTTTTTTAATTGCTTCTTTAGGTAAGGTTGTAATACTAGTTCTATTTTCTAAATTAATATATTCAGGTCCTAATCCCAATTCTTCATGATAAAGTATCTTATTATTTAAATCCATTAAGTTAAAGTTCTTACCACATCCAGCTAAAAACACAACTGGGAATTCTAACCCCTTACTTTTATGAATACTCATAATTCTAATAACATCTTCATTTTCACCTAAAATCTTGGCACTTCCCATATCACCTGATGATTTAGTTAATTTATTTATAAAATTAATAAAATTAAATAGTCCTTTAAAACTAGTATCTGAAAACTGTCTTGCTCTTTGAAATAATATCTTTAAATTTGCTTGTCTTAGAACTCCATTTGGCATTGCACCTACATACCCATAATAAGCTGTATCCATATATAAATGCCATATAAACTCATCTATAGGCATATATATTGATTTTTTTCTCCATTTATCAATGCTAGTTAATATATATTCACATTTTTCTTGAAGTTCTTTTGAAATTAATTTTTCCTCAGTAATCTTAATTATATTTTCATAAAAATACTTTTCTTTATCTATAAGTCTAATATCACTAAGTTCCTCTGCACTTAATCCTATAATAGGTGAAATCAATAATGAAAGCATTGGTACATCTTGCATAGGATTATCTATTACTTTTAATAATGACATAATGGTCCTTATTTCAATTGATTCAAAATATCCTGATCCTGTATCCGCATAGACTGGTATCCCTGCTAATCCTAATTCATCTAATAGCACTTCTGACCAGTTTTTAGTTGCTCTTAATAGAATTACTATATCCTTATATTTTAAGTCTCTATATTCACCTGTATCTTTATCAAGCACTTTAAACTTACTTCCATCTTTTTTAGAAATCAATTCATTGATTCTCTTTACTATAATTCTTGCTTCTAAATTTACGTCACCGATTTCTTCTTCTTCCACCTGTAATTTAGAGTCATCATTTTCTTCTTTATTATCACTTCTATCTAAAATATGAACCTCAATTGGACCACCAATTATATCATCATCATTTTTCTTTTCAGGATAACTTGCACCTAAATTTAAAGCTTCAACATCAGTATATTCTAATTCACCTACAGTCTTAGACATAACTGATTTAAATATATAATTAACACCATTTATAACTTCTTCTCTGCTTCTAAAGTTTTTATAAAGTTGAATTTTTCTATTAATTCCTTTATCCAATGAATAGCTATTATATTTATCAATAAATAGTTCTGGTTTTGCTTGCCTAAATTTATATATACTTTGTTTTACATCACCAACCATAAATACATTAGGAATATCAGAGTTTTTTCTTGATACTAATTCTATTATTGCTTCTTGAACATTATTAGAATCTTGGTATTCATCTACAAGTACCTCTTCAAAATAATCTTTAAACTTTTGTGCTATTGTTGATGGTACTATTTGATTTTCCTCATTCTCCTCAATTAAAATCTTTAAACATAAATGTTCCAAATCATTAAAATCTAATATATTCTTTTCTTTCTTCTTAGCATTAAATCTATCTATAAATTCTGAAGTAAGCTCTGTTAATTGATTTATATATGGATAAGATTTTATTATATTATCAAGCATTTTATCTGGAGATGCTATAAAAGTTCCCTCAATTAATGCTGATATTTTCTTTTTAACTTGATCTCTAATTTGCTTAACTAGATTTTGTATATTTTCATCACTTACAGTATTCTTCTTGATAGTCTTTAATCTATTAAAAGTTATTAAACTTAATGAATTATATAAGTCATTTAAACTAGATTCAACATTATTATAAGCATTAACTATTAAATCTAACTCACTGCTAAATCCCTCAAAATAAGGTTCCAATCCATCAGTTTCATTTATTAATTCAACTGCCTTTTGCATCATTTTTATATATCCATCTAGTTCTATTTTTATACTTTCTTTTAATACACTTACCCACTTACTTTCATCTAACTCTTGTAATGTTTTTATATCAAAATCCTCTGAAGCATCCTTTAGCCATTTTTTAGGCCATGGTCCTGCCATTGTAAAATTATATAAGCTTAAAACTAATTCTTTTAACGCATTATCACTTTTATAACTACTAAATGCCTCAATAAATTTTATAAATTCCTGATTTTCTTCATCATACTTATCATCAAATAATTCATCTATTATTTCCATCTTTAAAAGTATACCTTCTGTTTGATCACATATTCTAAAAGATGGATCTAAGTCTATCTTATGAAAATTATTTTTTATTACACCTAAACAAAAAGAATGAATAGTCATAATGTTAGACCTATTTAATAAAGTCAATTGCTTTTGAAGGTTTTTAGAAGTTGGAGTTTCATCTAATTTTTTTGATATGGCATTAGCTATTCTTTCTCTCATCTCAGCAGCTGCTGCACTTGTAAATGTAACAACTAAAAGTTTATCAATATCTATAGGATTTTCTTCATTTGTAATTATTTTTATAATTCTTTCTACCAATACCGCTGTTTTTCCAGAACCTGCTGCTGCTGCAACTAATAGATTACAATCTCTTGTTGTAATAGCACTTAGCTGTTCCTCAGTCCATTTTGTTCCACTCATAAATTAATATCTCCTATCTAAATAGCTAATTTTCTTTTTTATCATCACTTAATTCATCCCTTATGTTATTCCAAATTTCATCCTTGGATTTTTTCATTATAATTTTATATTTATTATCTTCTATGCTACTATCAAATTGGCATATAGATGAGAAATCGCAAAATTCACAATGACTACCATCAGAATCCTTTGTTGGCTGAATCTTTATGTCTCCACATAACATATCTTCACATAAATCAATCATTTTCTTATTTACATACTCTCTAAGTAAATTAAATTGTTCTTCAGTCACTACTTCGCTACCAGCTTTAAAATCGCCATCTTTCTTCAATGCAGCTGGAATAACTAATGAATACCCATCTGTTTCAATACCTCTATCCATAGCTTTAACCACTTTAGCATCTTTTAATATTAATCCATTCATCTTTAAATTACTTAAAACTTCTTTTTCTAATTCTTCAGTAGTTATGTCGCCTTTAGTTTTTATTATAGGGTCATCAACTCTGAAATATAGTACTGCTCCAGGTAAGGCTTGTTTTTTTAATATATACTCAGAGTTTTTTAGTAATGCATCTAAATAAACCAACAATTGCATTTGAAGCCCATAATAAAATTGATTTAAATCAAAATGTTTATTTCCTGTTTTATAATCTACAATTCTGAGATACGTACTTCCTTCTAAATCTAAAGTATCTATTCTATCAATTCTTCCATTTAAATATACCTTTTCGTTAGATGGCAACTCTAGCACAATAGCTTCTCCGTCATTATAACTTCCAAAAGAAAATTCATTATTAAATACCTCAAATTCCCCTCTTCTCATTTGTTCTGATATAACAGATACTGATTTAGATATAACTCTCTTAAATCTCTTTGAAAAGTACTTATATTTATTAGTGCTATTTAATATAGATCCGCTATCTTCTTTTAACTTAGTATCAATTAATTCAGACACTATATTTTTGCACTTTATCATATCAAGATCTGACCACGCAATCTTTTCTTTCTTTACTTTATTAGTAAATGAATCTAAAATATCATGTACAAATGATCCTAAATCAGGTGGAGTAAATTCATATACCTTACGATTTTTAGCCTTTAATCCATATTGGATGAAATATGAAAATGGACATTCCGCATACTTCTCCAATCTAGACACACTAAAGGATAACTTTCCTAAATCATTTTTATAAAGGGAAAGTAATTTATTTCTAGACACCTTTTCGCCTGTGTTAGAATATCTAAGCCCTTTAAATGTATTTTCTATTTTCCATTTAAAATCTTCATTTTCCTTAAACCAATTATATACTTCTCCCCAATACTCCTCATCTATGTCTTCATCCTCTAGCTCTCTTCTTAATGCAAATATTAATTCATTAAAAGTTGGTATTGGAGAAATAACTTTATTAAAATGATCATTTCTTTTGCTCAAATCATATAAAGAACTTTCCTCAACTAAATTAGGCAATATTTTCTTTATTCTAGATATTATTATAGATGGTCTTAAAGATTTACCCTCAAAGTCTGCCATAGGATATGATAACATTAAATATTCACTAGCGATTGTTAATGCCGTATACACCACAAACTGCTCCTCAAAAGCTTTGCTTCTACCATCAGCTGCTAATACTACTCCAAACTCTTTAAGTTCAATTCTATCTCTATCTGATAGAATTCCCTCGTCTTTATGTGCAGCTGGCAATATTCCATCATTAATTCCAACTATATATAATGCCTTTACTTCTCTACCTTTTATTCTAGCTATATCTCCAACATTAACTTGGTCTAAAGCTACTGGTATAACACCTATTTCTTCATTTTCAAAACCAGAATTTAATATTTTAAAAAATTCAAAAGTATCTACTACATCAGATCCCATAACTTCTACAGCTTGATCTAATATATCTATTACTATAGATTCAACTTGTTTATATTCCTTCACCTTATCTTCTAGCTTTAATTCTTCAAATTTAATAATCCACTCATCTATTCTTTCAAAAGCCTTAATACTTAATAAAAACTCATATAGAGCTTTACATATATCTCTAACATTATGTTTACCTTCTATTAATTTATGGAATGATATAAGAGAATTTCTCACCTCTTCCATCACATTGAATATAGTGAGTTCTTCTTCAGTAGCACCATTTTCTATGCTTATATTTTTAAGTTTTTTAATCTCTTCTTCATTCCATTTATAACTCTTTATTCCATGTTCTAATACAAAGTTTTCTAATCTATCAATATCATAAGTATTAAAGCCTGTTAATCCGCTCTTTAAGTATTTAAATACACTTTCGTATGACCAATTTTTTAATAAAACTTCAAATGCAGAAGTTATTAAAATAATTAATGGGTTATTTAATAATTTTATTTTTTGATCCATAAAAAATGGTATTTCATAATCATTAAAAATAACAGAAATTATCTTGTTATAGTCCTCTATATTTCTGCACACCACAGATATATCTCTAAATCTATAATTTCTATCTCTTACTAATCTAATTATATCCTGAGCTACTTTTTCAATTTCATCATAGGTGTTATTTGCTTTGTATAATCTTACATCCTTATTTTTTCCCTTATAAGATTTAAATGGATATGTTATACAATACTTCTCTATATGAGCTAACTCTTCACTATTTTTAAATCTATATGGTAATTTAGAATTTAAATTAATAGGATTTAAATAACCTATATTATTTTCCTCCATTAACTTTAACAACCTGTTTTCTGTATTTTCAATACTGCTAAATACATTAGTTATATCTTCAACATCACTATTTTCTACTTTATCCATACAAAAAGTTATGTTAACCACTGATGTCTTAGAAAGTATCCTTATAATCTCTAATTGTTGAGGAGTAAATGTTGTAAATTCATCTATCCAAATTTCGCTATTTGCATAAATGTTATTAGCTAACAACTTTTTAGCTAATAAAGTAAGCTCATCATCAGTATCTATATAAGAGCTGTGCATTTTTACATTAAACTCCTCGTATATTAAAGATAATTCTCTTATCTTTTCAACTAATTCATTATCATCTATTTTATCTGTTAAATCTCTTAAAGCATCTATATCTATATTATATTTTTTAAATTCAGTAATTAATTCAGATATTATATTATTAAAGCCTTGTTCTCTAGACATTTTTTTAAAATAGCTTAAATCATCTATCTTTTCATTTAATACTTTGTTAATTAACATATGCTTACCAGTGTCTTTTATAATTTGTTTTACTCTTCCACCACATTCTTCAAATACCTTTTGACACATAGTTCTAAAGCTCAATACATTAGTATTTAAAAATGCTCTTTCACCTATATTATTTAAAACCTTATTTTCAGTAGTAAAAGTATACTGTTCTGGAACTAATAATATTATTTTCTTTTCTTTATCTGAATCTATTAACTTTTTTATCTGATTTATACAAAATGAACTCTTTCCACTACCTGCTCTTCCATAAATAAACCTTATACTCATAATTACTCCTATATTTTTATTTAATAATTTATAAAGCCCTCTGTTTTTTTAGAATGCCCATAATTATTATGTCTGTATACTTTCCATCTATATAATATATAGCTTTTCTTATTTTCTCTTCAATAAACCCACACTTCTTATAACATTTTATAGCTCTTATATTTTCTGCCGCAACCTCTAATTGTATTCTTTTTGCATTTAAATCATCAAACAAATACTTAATTAATGTCTTTATAGAATCCTCACCATACCCTCTGTTCCAATATTTTTTTCCTATAGTAATACCTATTGAATAAACATTGTTGCAATAATCATTTGGTTTATAAGTCATAAATCCTACTAAAACATTCTTCTTATTAATTATACTTACTGCTTTTCTTTTACATATGCTAACATTACTTGAATCTTCATCAATATGAATTTTTTTATCAATATCTAACATCTCATCATTATATTTTTTTACCTCATAATCGTTAGATAAATCAGATAATCGTTTAATATCGCTAGCTTGCATTAATCTCAAATAAACTTTTTCCCCTTTAAGCATAGTTCACCTTCTTAAGAATTACTTATATTATTATTATACTATCTCTAATAAAAATGCTGCATCATATTTGCAAATATTACTATCTAAATTCAAAAAAATATTTATAATCTATTTCTAACTTAAAATTAGAAAGTTAATTAATCCTGCAAATTATATAAACTCTATAATTTTATACAACAAAAAAACACCTAGTAAAAATACTAGGTGTTTTGGCGGAGAATCCGGGATTTGAACCCGGGCGCCAGTTGCCCGACCTACGCCCTTAGCAGGGGCGCCTCTTCAGCCACTTGAGTAATTCTCCATGTGCCTTCTAAATTAATTTTTATATAAAATTAATGGCGGAGAGATAGGGATTCGAACCCTAGGTACGCTCACACGCACGCCGGTTTTCAAGACCGGTGCCTTAAACCAACTCGACCATCTCTCCACAACTTACGAAGTTTATTATAACAACTAATATTTAATATGTCAATATAATTAAAAAAATTTAGTTATGATTTTTTAATTAAGTATAATTATATCTAATATAACGTAATCGATTTTTTATTCTTTAGGTTTTACTTCTTAATCCTTAAAAAATATATATTTAGAAATAACGTTGTTATTTCAACCTAAATTGTCAATTCAAAAATATATCCATAACCTTAAATTTCATCAGCCTTTCAAGCTTTAAAATATAATTTCCTAAAGAATAAAAAAACATCTAGTAAAAATACTAGATGTTTTGGCGGAGAATCCGGGATTTGAACCCGGGCGCCAGTTGCCCGACCTACGCCCTTAGCAGGGGCGCCTCTTCAGCCACTTGAGTAATTCTCCATGTGCCTTCTAAATAATTCTATATAAAAAAAAAGTGGCGGAGAGATAGGGATTCGAACCCTAGGTACGCTCACACGCACGCCGGTTTTCAAGACCGGTGCCTTAAACCAACTCGACCATCTCTCCGTGACTACATGAGTTATTATATCAACATATATATACTCTGTCAACATAATTTATTAAAAAATTTTATATTTTTATGTAAATTATATTTTATGAATTTATACATTCCCCTAAATAGTCTATTTTACTACATTTCATCAATTTATTAGATCTAAAATAATCTATATGTTATCTTTATAATTATTTTACACTTGTAAAAGCAGCATTTACTATAAGTTATAATATTAAACTAAAAACTTAATACTATTATAATAACTAATTTTTATTATAAAAATTTCATTCAATAAAAAGTAGCCTATATCAACTTACCGTGTAAATATAGACTACTTTATATCTATCTTAAATTAATTATTTTATAAGATCTACGTTCATAAATCTTTTTATTGCTTCTGGAATTTCAACTGTCCCATCTTCTTTTTGGTAGTTTTCTAGTACTGCTGCTACAGTTCTACCTATCGCAACACCTGAGCCATTTAAAGTATGGATAAACTTAGGTTTATCTTTTGGTGTTTCTCTATATTTTATATTAGCTCTTCTAGCTTGGAAATCTTCAAAGTTAGAACAACTTGAAATTTCTACATATCTATTATAACTTGGCATCCAAACTTCTATATCGTATTTTAATGCTGCAGTAAATCCTAAATCACCTTTGCATATTCTAACTATTCTATAAGGTAATCCTAATCCTTGTAAAACTGATTCAGCATCTTCTACTAATTTATCTAATTCAGCATAAGAATCTTCTGGTTTACAGAACTTAACTAATTCTACTTTATTGAATTGATGTTGTCTTACAAGGCCTCTAGTATCTCTACCAGCTGATCCTGCTTCTGCTCTAAAACAAGCTGAATATGCTGCATGTTTTATTGGTAAAATATCACCACTTAAAACTTCATTTCTATACATATTTGTAACTGGTACTTCTGCTGTTGGTATTAAGAAGTATCCATTATTTTCTACTTTAAATGCATCTTCTTCAAATTTAGGTAATTGACCAGTTCCTGTCATACTATCTCTATTAACCATGTAAGGTGGTAATATTTCAGTATATCCATTTTCAGTAGTGTGTTTATCTAGGAAATAGTTTATTATTGATCTTTCTAATCTAGCTCCTAATCCTTTGTATACTGTAAATCTAGATCCAGCTACCTTTCCACCTCTTTCAAAGTCTAATATATTAAGGTCAGTTCCTAAATCCCAGTGAGCTTTAGGTTCGAAATTAAATTTAGTAGGTTCTCCCCATTTTTTAATTTCAACATTATCTTCATCAGTTTCTCCATCTGGAACTTCTGGATTTGGAATATTAGGGATTCTAAGCATTATGTATTCTATTCTCTCATTTATCTCATTTACTCTAGTATCGAAGTTTTTAATTTCTTCTCCTAGTTTTCTCATATCATTCATTATTTCAGTAACATCTTCGCCAGCTTTTTTTAACTTAGGTATTTCTGCTGAAACTTGATTTCTTTTACTCTTTAAGCTTTCAACTTCAACTAATATTTTTCTTCTTTCTTCATCTAAAGTTACAATTTCATCTATAACTGCTACGTCAAAATCTTCTCCTCTATTTGATAATAATTTCTTTATTTCTTCTGGATTATTTCTTATTCTCTTTAAATCTAACATTATTATTCTCTCCTTTTAATTTTTTATATAAAAAAAGAGCCTTTCTCCCCTATAAAAGGGACGAAAAACTCCGCGTTGCCACCCTAATTAATAACATAAATGCTATTCACTCTAAAATTTAACGATATTACCGTACTGCTTAAATCACAGTCCCTCAAAGGTGGATTCACAATACATGAATATTAGTTTACACCAACCACTAACTCTCTAAAAATCATGATATTACTACTAGCCTTATCTAAGGTTTACATATTAACTTGTATTAAATATATTATATTAAAATGCTTATATTTGTCAATATATTATAAGTTTTTTTATATATTATTATCAATTTTTTTAGTACATATAATATCTATTCCCGTATTCATTATGTTTTTACATATTATATCACCAATATCTATAGGTGCACTAACATAAATTCTACTGAGAACTTTTGAAAATTCCCTCCATAATTCCTTTTCTATAGGATTATTGCTTTTTACAGAAACAACTTTATGATTGGGGCTTCCTTTTACTCTAACTAAACTAGTAAAAATATCCTTACTGCTCATAAATACATCTCCTAAATTCTATATTTCCTTAAATTCCTTAATTCTACTAGATACTATATTTGAATCTTTAGAGTCTTCCACTATATCTAAAATATTTTTATCCATTTCTCTTGCTAATATTTTTATTATCTTTATATCGCAATAAGCTCCATTACAATTTCCTCTACCAATACCAGTACGTCTCTTTACACCTTCAACAGTACGAGCACCTAAAGGTCTTCTAATACTATCAATTATTTCACCTTCAGATATATTGTTGCACACACAAACTATATTACCATATCTTTTATCTAAAGAAATAACTTCATTTCTTTCTTCATTTGATAAATTTTTAAATCTATATACTTCTCTTCTTTTATCTATATAATCTTTTTTTCTAATAATATTTAAATTATCCTTTAAAGTATTTTTTATCTTAAGGGCAATAGCTGGAGCAATAGTAATTTTACCATAGTGAGTTCCTGTAATCTTTATATATCCATTATCTAACTTACTATCATCTATTATCATTATATCTTTATTATATACTTCTGCAAACATATTACTCACAAAATCCTTTTTACCTTCAGGAAATATACTTGCAGACATATCAATTCCCTCTTCTAAAGATAAAATATGATTACTTTTTATTCCTATTAAATTACCATTTTGTAATTTAGGATTATTTATAACAAAAGTCGTATCATCTATATCGTCTATAAGAATTGTTTTTAATTTGTCTTCTGATTTATTTTCAAACATTATATAGTTCATATTTTTATAATCATATTCCTCTTGAATATGATTAAAAGATATTTCATCAGGTATTGTATTAACTACAACTTTACAAGTAAACTTATTTTTATTAGTAGTTACCTTGAAACCACTAACAAGACTTTGAATATCAATTACTTCTTCTTCTAATTTAAAGTTTACTCCATTATCAGCAGCAACTTCAGCATAAGATATCGCTAGATCATATGGAGAAATAACTGCTACATTTTCAGAATATAGTGCCTTATTAACTTCTATATTTAAGTTAGGTTCAATCTTATAAAGAAGTTCTTTATCATTCTCTATTAAATGAACACCTTCTATATCTCTTTTTTTAGCTCTTTTATACATAATGTCTAATTTATAATCTTGATTATTATTAGATGTTATTCTCAAAGCTCCTGTTTTTTCATATGATACATTAAACTTTTTGCAATGTTCTTCAATTAATCTTCTACCTATGCTTTCAAGCCTTGCCATCATATCATTAGAAGTTTCTGACCCATCATAAATAACTGCTGTATTTATAAATGATATATCGTCAGCCACATCATAATCCTTTTCTATTAATGCTATATTAATATTATATTTTGATAATTGATAAGCTACAGCACATCCTACTATGCCTCCACCTAAAATAAGTACGTCATAATCCATATATACTTTCCTCCTAATCAGATACTATAAATCCATTTTCCTTTAATTCATTTATAATACTATTTATATCTTCTTGAGTATCTGCTGATATAGTATGAATGTGTACACCATTAGTTAACACAGATAATAATCTACCTTCTTGCTTCTTATATTTTTCTGCAAATTTATTCAATTCATTATAATTCTTAATCATTAACATCCCTCTTATTTCTCCATACAAAGGATGCTCTACTATAACATCTTCAATAGTACCACCATACTTAATAACTATACCCATTTCATCAACTAATTCTTCTTCTTTATGACTTACGGCTATTATAGCTTTTATTTTATTTAATTCATTATTAATAATATATCCATCAGGAGTAGCCATTATATTATTTCCTTTAGCTCTAAGTATAGCTATATCTTTTACTATTATTTGTCTTGTTACTCCATATTTATTTGCTATTTCAACACCTTTTAATGGGGTTTTACTTTGAATTAAACTTTTAAGTATACTTTCTCTTCTTTCAATAGAATTCATAAATTTTACCCTCCATAACTTATTATGTTTATTTAGGCTTAATTTTTACTATCACATATATTTAATATCTTTAAATATAAATTTTCTTCAATTTCGTCTAAATTTTTATGATGATTTTCTATGCAATATAATATTTCTTTATCTTCAATGTTTATCTTTTCTAATAATTCCTTACCAATTGCAGGATGATTATAATATTTAGTCATTCTACTATATTTATTATACTTTAAAAAGTTGCCCTTAGTAACTTTATTTATAATTACTACTGTCCCTTTTTCAATTATATTTAATGAAATTTTCACCTTACCTATATCATGTAACAATGCACATTTAGCCATTTTAAATTCATCTACAGTATCATAATCTTTTCCCATAAGAATTGCTTCTTTGCATACTCTAAATGAATGAATTCTGTCTGGTTTACTTAATCTCATAAATAATTTTTTTTCTTCTATACTTAAATATCTATTTATAAAATCAATATCATCATCTTCAAAGTAAGATAACACCCCTAAAATAAATTGTTTTATTCTATATAACATAATTTGTTTCTCCTAATAAAAAGTTAGATACTTTTAATTATAACAAAAAAAGCTATGAATTAGCTTCATAGCTTTTAAATAAATGGTGGAGATAAAGAGATTCGAACTCTTGACCCCCTGCGTGCAAGGCAGGTGCTCTCCCAACTGAGCTATACCCCCAAAATGGTGGACCTTCAGGGACTCGAACCCCGGACCTACCGGTTATGAGCCGGTTGCTCTAACCAACTGAGCTAAAGATCCCTTACCTGGCAACGTCCTAATCTCCCACACAGTCTCCCGTGCAGTACCTTCGGCGCTATAGATCTTAACTGTCCTGTTCGGAATGGAAAGGAGTGTTACTTCTATGCCATCATCACCAGATTCGGATTGAAAGAATGTTCTTTCA
>NZ_JAMQHY010000055.1:0-6173 GCF_023845705.1 Clostridium sp. ZBS15 | reverse complement strand
AGAAAAAGGAAGGTCACATATTTTTTTATGTGACCTTCCTTTTTCTCTCTCTAATAACAACGATATAATTGAAAATTTAATATAATTATAACATATTTTTTCCATCATTCAATAGATTTTAGAAATATGTGTTCATAATTTTACATTTTTAACAAAAACTTTACATAAATTTTAAATATTAATTAAATTATATAATATATCAAATTATTATTTCATTTTATTTCTCTAGTTTATTTAAACATTACTTTCAATTAATCATTACTTTACAAAAAATAAAAATGCCTTAGAAAAAATTTATTCTTCTAAGGCATTTTTGCGTTAAATAATTTAATTTATAAATTATCTTATCCAAGCACCTGTTGATCCTAATCTGTATCCACCAACAGTTGTATTTTTAAGCATTTGTCCTAACCAATCACAATAATACCAAATACCATTATCATTTATCCAACCAGTTTTCATTTCTCCTGATTGTGGATTTAAGTAGTACCAAATACCATTATCATTTATCCAACCAGTTTTCATTGCTCCTCTAGTTCCATCTGAATATGGATTTAAGTAATACCTTTGTCCGTTTATATAAGACCATCCGCTTTGCATTTGTCCACTATATTCATTTAAATAGTACCAATTACCATTACTAATAAACCAACCTTTTTTCATATATCCATTAGCATCAAAATAATGCCAAGCCCCTGTATTTCTATCTATGAACCAGTTATTTTTAATTGGATTTCCTAAAACATCATTATACATTAGATTTTCATTAACAATTACCCATTGATTAGGTCTAGCTGCTACATTAGTATTATCCTTATTATCTTCTTTTTCTTCTGAAGATGATTCTCTATTAATTATAAGTGTATAAACTCTTTTATTCTTGTCATCATCTCTAACTCTTATTTCAATTTCATTCTTACCTTTTTTTAGACTAACCTTTTCTTTAAAATCATCATCATCATCAACTGTGCTACCATTGATTCTTACCTCATAATCTTTATCATCAGGTTCAGCAGTTATTTTAACTGATGTTTTATCTTCATCAACATCTACTTTATAAGTAGTTTTACTCTTTTTTAAGTCAATTTTTTTTGAATCAACCTTAAGAGTTTCTAAATAAACATCATCATATTCATCATCGTCATCGTCATCATCATCTTTATCTCTATCTTTGTCTTTATATGCATATATAGTATATTTATTTAATACTTCTGTCTTACCTTTTTCATATACATTAATATAAAATTTTGTTTTATTTTTTTTAACTTTAATATCTGTATTAAACTTTTCTTCATCTGAATCTTTGTCTGAATCTTTAAAAAGTTTTATTTCATAATCAGAAGATACCTCAGCATCTATACTAATTTTATTTTTTGAACCTAAATCTACATAATATTTCTTTCTATCACTTTCAAAACTAGTTTTACGTTTAAAATCATCATCTTTATAAAGCTTTGTGCTACTTCCATTTCTTTCAACATCTAAATCTTTCAAAACAGCTTTATCGCTCTTAGTGTCAGATGCATGTGCTGTAGTTGTAAGTAGGCTTGTATATTTTGCAGGGCCAACTGTTGTTAATGCTGCTATAGTAAGTAACGATGCTACCACTTTTTTAAATATTTTGTTCATTGTAACCATTCCTCCCTTATATATCCTATATATTATCATGGATATGATAATAATTAAATTAATATAAACTTAAGATATTCTTAATTCTTTTGTTGTAACTCACACTCATTAATAAATACATATATAAAGTAAATTTTGGGTACTTTTTTATTATTTTCCTATCCAAGCGCCATCTGCACCTAATACATATCCATTCATTGTAACATTAGAAAGCATCTTTCCTGATGAACTAAAATAATAATACTTTCCATTATCTACAATCCAACCATTGCTCTTCATTACGCCAGTATTTCTGTTAATAAAGTACCAATTTGATCCATCTTGTAGCCATCCTGTATGCATTGATCCATTGTTATTTAAATAGTACCAATCATTTCCACAAAGTACCCATCCTGTTCTCATAGCTCCATTTTCGTCTAGATAATACCATGAGTCTCCATCTCTTAACCAACCTATTTTCATATATCCATTTTGATCTAAGTAATACCATTTTCCTGAAGATCTATCACTATGCCATCTATTCTTAATAGCATTTCCATTTGAGTCATTATATTGCCAAACTCCATTAGCCCTTACCCATTGATTGCACTTTTTCTCATTAACTGATGTGCTAGGTTTAGCTGTATTATTATTTGATGTACTATCACCATTTATAGTTTGACTTGTGTTTATCTTATCATTTTCACTTTTACTATTAGATGTAGATACAGAACCTCTATTAATATTTAAAGTATATGTTCTATTATTATCATCATCATCCTCTATATCTATTTTAATTGTATTAATTCCCTTTTTAAGATCAACTTCTCTTCTATACTTATCATCATCATCAACTTTATACCCATCTATCTCAACTGTATAATACTTATATTCTGGTACTGCTTTTATCTTAATAGAATCTACTGAGTTATCAACATTTATATCATAAGAATTTTTCTTTTCATTAAATTTTATTTCTCCATCACTTAAAGTTATATCTTTTAAATAAATATCATCATAATTTTCATCGCTGTCATCAGAATTAGATCCATTTTTTACATATATCTTATAAGTTCTTACTACATTTTCTTCAACATCATCATCGTCAAAATCACCATCTTTATATATTCTTACATAAAGAGTTGTAGTTCCAGATCCAACTTCTATCTCTTCCTCAAGATCATGTGGTTCATCTTTATTTCCTTTAAATACATATGCTTCATAGTCACTATCAATATCAGCATTAATATTTACAGAATCTGTGCTACCTGAAATTTTAACATAGTATGTCTTTGTATTAAATTTAAAATCTACTTCATCAGAATCTTTACAGCTTGAAGAACTATAAAGTTGTAATTCCTTTGAGCTTGAACCCTTGTATACAGTAAGATCCTTAAAATCACTTTTACTTATATCACTTGATGCATAAGCATTTATCATACCTAAATTAATATATTTTGCTGGAGCAATAGTTGTAAATGCACTTACTACAAGAGTAGCTGCAATTATGTGTTTTAATCTTTTATTCATAATTTAATCCCCCTAACATTTTCCAAAATTATCCTTTTTACTATTATACCAAAAAAAATGGTGACAGTCACCATTTACCTATCGGTGACTGTCACCATTTTCAATTTAATTCAGCTAAAACCTGTAAATCCAATGCATTACAGATTCACCTCTGCCCAAAGGTGACTGTCACCAATTCAAAAAAGTGCCTGTCACCAACATACCTGTCACCAACATAAATTAAACCAATTCGCCAGAAGGTAAAAAATAATACCATTTTCCATTATCTAATACTCTTTCATTCATCATTTTCCCTAATAAATTAAAATAATACCATTGTCCATCAATACTTCTCCAGCCAGTAACCATTTCTCCATTTGAATCAAAATAATACCATTTGTCTCCTTTATTTAGCCATCCTGTCACCATATTTCCATAAGAATCTAAAAAATACCACTTATCCTTAGATGTGTCATGGGTCCACTCATCTTTAATTGTATTCCCCATATAATTATTATATTGCCATAGTCCGTTTACCATAACCCATTGATTTCTCTTTGTATCATTTAAAACTTTATTATCAAATTTACTTAATAAATTATTTTCATTTTTTACTTCATCATCTTTATATTGTTCTAAATTCCATGATGACTCATCACTAATTTCATTTGATGAATTTTTATTATCTTCTAAAGATTTCTTAACTGTTATTCTATATTCTTTTTTAACATTTTTATCATCGTCTGCATCTGATTTTGACTCATAAGTTTTTACATAAATCTTTGTTATTCCATCAGATAATAAAATATCTTTTCCTTTATAGTTCTTTTTTCCATCATTCTTATATATGGAGTAATCTGTAGCATTAGTAGAAGCATTTATTCTAATTGAATCAACATTGCTATCCACTTTAACGCAATAATTTTCTTTAGATTTCTTATTAAAATTAGTCTTTTTCCATTCACTATCTAATAAATCAATTTCATCTCCACTTTTAGTTTCAAATACACCTAGCTTTTTAAGTAAATACTCATCATTATGTGTAGATGCATAAACCTTTTCGTTGTTAAAAATCCCATGATTTACTGGTGATACTGAAGAAAATGCCCCAATAATAAGTGTCATTGTGATAATTCTCTTTAATTTTTTATTCATATTCTATCGTCCTCTCCTATAATGTATATCTATAGCAATTTTTCCATAATAAGCTTATATATTAATACATTATACAATAAATAGTTATAAATTCATAATTATTTTTTCAATCAATAAAAGGCAGCTGTCACCAGCCACCTAAATTTTATGATTGTAAACTTCCATCTGAATTAAAGTGATATTTTGTTCCATCTATATATCTTGAACTTGTAATCATTTCTCCATTTAAATTGAAGTAATACCAATTTCCATTTACTGATACCCATTCATTCTTTTTCATTTTTCCGCTTTCATCTAAATAAAACCATTTATTTTTATGGGATACCCATCCTGTTTGCATTGCTCCAGTAGAATCTGAATAATACCAACTGCCTTCATTTCTAAACCAACCTGAATACATTTTACCAGTTGATTTAAAGCAATACCATTTTCCATTAATGCATTCCCAATCAGTTGCTGCTACTCCACTGTCTTTTAAATAGTACCATTCTTGATCATCATATATCCATTTTGATGTTTCTATATATCCAGTAGTTTCATTAAAGTAATATCTCTCATCCCTATTTACAGAATACCATCCTTTAGCTAGCGTTCCATCAGCTTTTAAGTAACATGAATTTGCTCCATCTTGAGCCCACTGTGATTTTCTCACTTCACCTTTTTCATCAAGACAGTATATTTTATCTCCATCTTTTATCCATTGACTATAAAGTTGATATCCTTTTTTAGGTAAGAAGTAGCATCTCTTTCCGTCAACAATTTGCCAGCCTGTTTCCATAGCTCCATCAATTCTGTTGAAATAATAATTCTTTCCTTTTATTTCATGAACCCCTCTATACTTAATACCATCTTCATCATAGTAATAAATATATCCGTCATGCTTGTCCCAACCTTCATCTTTGTTTATTTTATCAAAGAAATCATCAGTACTATCATCTAAATCATCAAATAAATCAGTTATAGAATTTGAAACCTTGTCCACAGAATCAGCAACATCATCTAAAGCTCCAGTAATAGTGCTGCTGATATTTCCCATTATCTGTCCAATAGGACCACTTAAATCTATTTTAGATAACAATTCTTGTAGCTTTTGTTTTATACCCTCTTCACTCAAATCACTATCTTTTATATATATTAATTTTCCCTTACTCTCCAAAAATATATTTGCTATAGATCCGCCAATTATAAAACCTGTTCCAACAGGTTCTTTACTAGCATTTACTGATATATATTCATATATTGGGATTGGCTGTGTTAATATAATTACTAATTGATTAGTTATTAAATCAATCGTTGATTTTAGTTCTTCCGGTTTTATTAACCCGATTTTTAATAATTCATTAGCTTTTTTTGTTGCTATTGGTTTAGCAATTATTTGAGCATCCTTTTCTGAAATTTTATAATCTAAATCATATAAATATATAAGCTGGGTATATACTGCTCCTTTTTCCTTATACTCCTCTGTTAATTTATTAGATATATTTTTTTCAATTTGTTTTTTCGAAGGATTTAATTTACCTAACATTTGATTAATTAATTCTTCCTTGCTAGGCATTCCTTCCTTTGTTGTCGCTGCATAAGCAGTAACATTTCCTTTAAACATATCTCTAGGCGCTATTGCTACCATGGAAGTTGCAATAAGCACTAAAGCCATCACTTTCTTAATTCTTTTTATCATCGTTCTTCCCCCTTGATAATCCTAAAATAAAAAATTCACTATAATAAATTCTATTTCTATGTACTTTATTTATTTATTATACCACTTATACTCAACGGTTCAAATACAAAATTGACCAATATTCATTTGGAAAAAATTACACCCCAGGGGTAGATCCATATACCCCTGGGGTGTAATTTTTTCCAATTATTCTTAAATTTTGGTTCTATTTTAAATGTGTGTT
>NZ_JAMQHY010000054.1:47353-64456 GCF_023845705.1 Clostridium sp. ZBS15 | reverse complement strand
AACACTCTGCTAAAACAGAGACAAAATTAAATAAAAAAAGATATTGATATTAAGTGATTTTTTTAATATCAATATCTTTTAAAAAGTAAATAATTAAATAGATAATTTTTACTATTATATATAATAAGCAAAGTTGTATTTTAACTTAACCTTGAGGATTATCAAATAAAATTAAAAATAAGGGTAATTATTAAAATCTTATATATTTAGGTTAAAATGAGAATATATTTATTTTATTATGGATAAGTTTAATTAATTTATACAACTTTACCTATGAATATATCAATAAAATGTGAATAGATTATATTAAGCTTTTCTCAATTCTTCTTCTAATTCAGTCATAAGTTCTTTAACAGACATCATTTTATCAATTCTACTTGCGTTTTCTCCACAGAAGATAAGTCCTTCATTAATGTTTCCATTAACAGCATTCATAAGTGCTTTACTTATGCAATAAGGTGTTGTTTTAGGATCACAAGGAGTTAAACAATTATAGCAACTAGTTATATTTTCTCTACCTGTTAAAGTCTTTTTTATGAAATCATTTTTTATAGCTCTGCCAGGCATTCCAACAGGACTTTTAACAATATCTATATCTTCTTTTGAACAATTAATATATGCATCTTTAAATTCTTGTGACGCATCGCATTCGTAAGTAGCAACAAATCGTGTAGCCATTTGGACACCATTAGCACCTAGTTTAAGATATTTAGCAATATCATAGCCGTCATAAACACCACCAGCTACTATTACAGGAATTTCCTTATTATATTTTTCACTATATTTTTTTGTTTCTTCAATTATTTGAATTATAGTGTCATCAAAATTTATATTATCATTTTTTAGTTCTTCTTCTTTAAATCCTAAATGTCCACCTGCTTTAGGACCTTCTATAATAACTAAATCTGGAGCTATATTATCATGTCTATCCCATAATTTTAAGATTACCTTTGCAGACTTTAATGATGAAACTATAGGTGCAAGTTTTACTTTTGAATCTTTTGCTATTTTAGGTAGCATAGTAGGTAAACCAGCACCAGATATTATTAAATCAATACCAGCATTAATAGCTGTTTTTACATATTCAGCATAGTTGCTGCTTGCAACCATTATATTAACTCCAATTATTCCATTAGGAGCATTCTTTTTAGCAGTTATTATATGTTCTTTTAATGCATTTAAATTTGAACCTAAAGCATCTTTATTAAAATTAGAATCTTTATAGCCTAATTGAGCAGAAGAAATAATACCTATTCCTCCAGCATTAGCAACCGCTGATGCAAGCTTTGAAGCGGACACGCCTATTCCCATTCCACCTTGTATTATTGGAAGGTTTGCTATTAAATTACTTATTTTAAGTGAATTAAATTTCATATTCATTTATCCTTTCAAACAAATTTGATTGTTAAACATTTTGATTATCAAAGTATTTATTATATTATAATTTAAAAGTTATATATTAACAACCCTTAAATATTAGATTATAGTGTAATAATAAATTTATTTTGTATTATATTCTATAAGTACATTTAATTACCAAGAATATATATATCTATATTGGATAATATAATAGTGTAGCCAGGAAGAGTTAAATAAAATTTAAATTTTCCTGATTATATAAATACCAATAGCCGGGAGGGATTGTTATGTCAAACAGCGTATTAGTTCCAGAAGCAAAACAAGGATTAGCTAGATTCAAGAACGAAGTAGCTAATGAACTAGGAGTACCATTTAGTGAATACAATGGTGATCTAAGTTCAAGACAATGTGGTTCCGTAGGTGGCGAAATGGTTAAAAGAATGGTAGAGCAATACGAAAACTCAATTCAATAACAAATTGAAAAGAGAATAAATATAACTAAGTAAAGTTATATTGTATTGCAAAACTAGGAGGGTACACTACTTAAAATGTAGTGTACCCTTTCTTTTTATTTATAAAGTTTTTTATCTAAGCATTATATTTTTATTACTAAAAAATATTTGAAAATAGTTTAGAATAAGAGTAAATACAAATTTTATATAAAATATAAAAAAATACTAGAACATTATTAAGAGTAAAAGCATCTAATAAGTAGTTAAATAAATAAAGTCTTTTATATTGAAAGGAGGAGAACATAAAATGTATAGTAGTTATTTTAATAATTTTTTTAGTTGTATAGATATATTTAATTTTATAAATTTAAATATAAAGAATGATATTTTAGATAGAAAATTAAATATTATAAAGCAACAAATAAACAAATTATATGAAATGAATATAACTCAAAATAAAAGTGAGAAAGGAAAAGTTGAAAATAATATAGTTGATTATAATAAATTGAAAAAATGTAGTACTGAATATAAAGCTTCAAAGGGGGATAAAGAAGCTTTTATAGAATTAATTACAGAAAATAAGTTGTCATTATATAGAGTAGCGAAAGGAATATTAAAAAATGAAGAGAAAGTAGAGGATGCCATTCAAAATACAATATTAAAGGCTTATGAGAATATAGTAAAAATAAAAAAACATGAGTACTTTAAGACTTGGATTATTAGAATTCTTATAAATGAATGCAAAGCAATAATTAAAAAAGAAAAAAGAGTTATTTATTTAGATGAAACAATTATAGAAGGCAATTATGAGGATAAATATCAAGATATAGATTTAGAAACAGCTTTAAATAACATTGATGAAGATTTACGCGAATTAGTAGTCTTGTATTATTTTGACGACATTCCTCAAAAAGAAATTGCTAAAATTTTAAATATTAATGAAACTACAGTTAGGACAAGACTTTTAAGAGCTAGAAAAAAGCTTTACGAGTTATTAAAATTAGAATAGTTAGAGAGGAGGAAAAATAAAAGTGGACAATAAAAATTTTGATAAAATATTAAAAGATAAAATTAAAAGTAAGTATAATAATGTTCCAGATAAAATAGATCTAATGATTCAAGAAACATTGGATTCACTTAAGCCTAAAGAACAAAAAAGATATAGAAAAGTTATTAGTATAGCAGTTATTTGCTTTTGTGTATTATTTGCCAGTATAGGTGTGGGGATAACTACGACAGCTAATGCATTAGGTCTTCCAGTTAAGGATTTTATAGCTGAAATAATGGGACTATCACCTCAATATTCTGATTATGCATCTGATGTAAATATAACTAAAGAGAGTAATGGAGTAAATTTTACAATAACAAGTGTGCTTTATGATGGATATAAGCTTAAAATAGCATATAAAGTAGAAGGTACAGTGGCGGATTCTTTAGAAAAACTTGCGAAATTATCATCTTTTCTAAATACTAAAGTTTCAGTAAATGGAAAAGAAGTAAATCTAACTAGTTCGGGATATTCAAAGCCTATAAATAGTAATACTGTTGGTGGAATTAATATTTTTGATATAGATGATACCATGTATGATAATTCATTTATGGGATTAACACAATTAGATATTTTAGATACGTTTAACTTTAATATTAGTATTGAAGATGAAATTGACAATGAAAAATATAAATGGGATTTTAATATTCCTATATCTAGTGAAAAAATTAAGAGTAAAATAGAAGAATATTCATTAGATAATACTGTAGGGGATTATAAAATAAAAAATGTAATAGTAACACCTATAAGCACTTATATAAGTGGGACATTTAAAGATTCTAAAGATAAAATATCAATTATGAATTATATTGTTGTTGATGATAAAGGAAGAGAAGTTAAAATTGATAATTGCAATGAAAGTACAGGAGTTGGTGGAGGAAAATTTAGATGTGAAATTTTAAATAATGATTCAGAATTAAATTCATTAACATTTATTCCTTATAAAAATAAGCAACACTATTCTCCAGAAGAAATGCCATCTACCGATGGGGAAGCAAAAGAATTTAAAAAGGCATATAGAGAAAAATTGCAAAAAGAAATAAGTTTAACATTAAGTGAAAATGGATTTAATTTTACCGGTGATTCTGAATTGAATATAACTAAAGTGGTAAGAGAAGAAAATAAAACAAAAATATATTATGAAACTAAGTATCCAACAATGGTGAATTTACGATTAAATATTTCAAGAGATGATATTAAAACAAAAAGTAATAACAATGTAGAAAATGTAGAAAGTATTGAATCAGGAGTTGGAGTTGTAACATTGAATGGAATATTAGAAGATAAAACTTATAATTTAATATATGATAGTCCAGATAAATCATTAGAAGTTTATAAAGAAAGAGCAGTTACTGTGGAATTAAAATAACAATTCTTATGTTTTAAATAAATATCATGAACTTATGTAGGTTTCTTTATTAAAGTTTATCAATTTTCTTAGTATTAAAAATATAATTGTTATTTTAATGCTAAGTGTAAAAAGTTCTTTTGTAGTAGAAAATTTTATTACAAAAGAACTTTTTTATGTGAAATTTTCAATTTAAATTGAAATAGAAGATATTTTAATTAATAGTATAAAATTATATAAATAAATATTGGAAATAAAGGAAAGTTTTTGGACTATTATTAAATTTCATGATAAAATGAGAACTGAAGTTCGATGAAAAGGTGATATTATGAAAAAAATAAAAATTTTACATACATCAGATTTACATTTTGATACTCCTTTTAGTGGAATGAAGAATAATAAATCTATTAAATGTAGAGAAGAACTTAAAGAAGTCTTTGAAAAAATAATAAAAATTTCATTAGAAAATAATATAGATATTTTATTAATTGCAGGAGATATGTTTGATAATTTATCAGTAAATAAAAGTACATTATGTTTTTTAAAATCATGTTTTGAGAAAATAGATAAAGTAAAAATATTTATAAGTCCAGGTAATCATGATCCATATAACGAAAAATCGTTTTATAGCATGATAGAGTGGCCTAAAAATGTATATATATTTAAGGGAAATATGGAAAAAGTGGTTTTAGAGGATTTAAAAACTATTGTATGGGGAGCTGCTTTTACTCACAATTATATTTATGAATCCTTAATAAAAGATGTAAATAGAATTGATGGATATAACAATATAATGGTTATTCATGGAGAGATATCATCAAAAGAAAAGAATGAATATAACCCTATAACTGAAGAAGAAATTGCTAAAAGTAATATGGATTATATAGCATTAGGACATAGACATAAGTATGTTGGTGTTAATAAAGTATCAAATACTTATTATGCATATAGTGGGTGTCCACAAGGAAGAGGATTTGATGAATTAGATGACAAAGGAATTATATTATTAGAGATTTCTAATAGATATTGTGATTATAAGTTTATAAAAACAGCTATTAGAAATTATTATGAAAAGGAAATAAATATAGAAGGTTGTTTTGGATACAATCAAGTTAAAAGTAAAATTTTTAGTTGTATAGATAAAGAAAATATTAAAGATAATTCTTACAAAGTAATATTAAAGGGAGAAATTAATGAGGAATTTAATTTAAGAGAAGAAATCATAGAAGAGATGATAAAAAAGGATGATTACGATATAAGAGTAATAGATAAAACTGAAGTGAAAATAGATATGGATGAATTATTGAAAGGGTATTCAATAAAGAGCTTATTTGCAAGAAAAATATATGAAGAACTAGAAAAAGCAGAAACAGAAGAAGAAAAAGAAATAATAAAATTAGCTTTAAAGAAAGGACTTCAAAGTTTATCGGGTGAAGAGGTGAGAGATTATAATTATTAAGCAAGTTAATATAGAAAATTTTGCAGGGATAAAAGGAAGAATTATAAGCTTTGCTAATAAATTTAACTTAATATATGGTGAAAATGAAAAAGGTAAAAGTACAATAGAGAATTTTATAAAGATATGGCTTTATGGATTTGAAAAAAATCGTGGCAAAGATAATGATAGGAAAAAGTTTACTCCATTAACTGGCGGAAAAATAAGTGGAGAATTAACAGTTGAACATGAAGGGGTAACATATGTTATAAGAAGAAGTTTTGGATTAACTAAAAAAGAAGATACCTGTGAAATACTTGATGAAGTAACTGGAGATAAAATAGATATACCATATAATAATGAACCAGGAAAATATTTTTTAGATATAAATTTATCAACATTTTCTAAAACTTTATTTATAAATCAATTAGGGGTTATGGTAAATAAGGATAAAGAAGAAGAAATAATGGAGAAAATAACTAATACTTATAATTCAGGAGAAGAAAATGTATCTTTTAAGAAAGCAATAGAAGTATTAGAAAAAGGAAAAAAGAAAATTAAGACAACTAGGAAATCTGGGGAATTAGATTTACTTACAGAAAAGAAAAATTTACTAAAAGAAGAATTATGGAATGCATATACTCTGTCAGAGGCAAACATAGAAAATGAAGAAAAATTATTAAATACTAAAAATGAAAAAGAAGAAATAATAAAGAAATTAGATAGTTTAGAATTATACAAGAAGTATATAAAAAAGAGTAATTTACAAAAAGATTATTTAGAAATTGCGCAATATTTAAAGAAGAGTGAAGAACTTAAGAAAAAAGAAGAAGTAATAAATGAAGAACTAAATAGAAATTATACTAATATAAATAGTGAGTTTTTAGAAGAATTAAATAAAGAGTATAATAGATATTTAAATTTAAATGATATAAAACAAGAAAAGAAAAGAGAATTAAATATTTTACAAAATAAATTAAATGAAAAAAACAATGATTTTAAAGAATATAAAGTATTAGATTCCCTTTGTGAAGAAGATATAAAAGATAAATTATATGTATTAAAAATAGAACAGGAAAATTTAAAGGAGAAATTATATAAAGTTGAGTCTATAGAAAATTCTATAGAAACATTTAAAAATGATTTAAATATTAGATCTAATAAAATGAGGAATTTGGAATATATAGCTGAATATAGAGAGGATATAGAGGAAAATATTAATTTATATAAAGATAAATTAAAAGAACTAAAATATAAATTAGAATTATACTCATCAAACAATGAGAGGTGCTCTATAAAAAATATTAAGAATAAGATGATTTTTATTTATGTATTGTTTGCTTTGTTTTTAGTAGTTTTATTTATAGGTATTTTTAAAGAGAACTTTATAATAGATATCTTAACAGTACCTTTACTAGCTATTTTGACTAAAGTTTATTTAAAGTATTCACTAATAATGAAGGAAGCTTCTATTAAAGAAAAAAATAAACTTAGCATACAAAAGCTAAAAAATGAAGTAGAACAATATGAAGAAAAATTGAATTTGCATATGAATGAAATTAATTGTAAGGATTATGAGAATTTAATAAAGCAATTATCACAATATGATTCATATAAAATCTATAAGGATAATATTTATGCATCTATAAACTCTAAAGTTAAAGAAATTAATGATTTTAATATAGAAGAATTAAATAATAAATATAATAAAAATAAGAAAGTACTAGAATCATTATTTAAATTATTAGAGTGTAATTCCATAGAAGAAACAATAAATAAAGTAAATATATATAGTAAATTTAAAAAAGAGTTATTACCAATGGAATATAAAATTAGTTCATTAGCATTAGAACTAAAAGAAATAGATTTTCAACTAAAGGATAAAGAAGAAGATTTAAGAGAAAAGACAAAAGGAATGGAATTTGAAAATATTGATATATTGGATTTTCATATAAAAATTAAAGAGTATAAGGATAAAGTTAATAAAATAATGGAAGTAAAAAGTAATCTTAATAGTGTAGAAGAAACATATAAGGTGCTTTTAAAAGATAGGAATATAGAAGAAATCAAAAAAGAAATTAAAAATATATTACCTGATGATTTAAGCTATTCTTATAAATCAGAAGAAGATATAGAAAAAGAAATAAAAAAAAGTTCTAACAAGTTATTAAAAATAGAAAAAGAAATAAAAGATTTAGAACATCTTATAGAAAAACGATATTTAGGTAAACGAGCAATAGCTGAGATAGAAGAAGAATTATATGATGCTCAGGAAAAAATTTTAAAGTGTGAAAAAGAATTTAAGGCTTTAGAAGTAGCTTCTTTAAAATTACAAGAATCATTTAAAGAACTAAGAAGCAATATAGGACCTAAGTTGAACAATGAAGTATTAAAAAATTTTAATTTCTTAACATTAAAAAATTATAAAGATGTTAAAATATCTGAGGACTATAAGTTAAAGGTGAGGGATAATAGCGTATTATTTGGTTCGGAAATATTAAGTAATGGAGCTAAGGATCAGTTATATCTGTCGCTAAGATTATCATTTATAAATATGCTGTTTAAAAATAAGAAAGTACCTATATTTTTAGATGATGCATTTATACAATATGATGATAATAGAAGAGAAAGAGCATTAAAGCTATTAATAAAAGAAGATTTTAATCAAGTAATATTTTTTACATGCCAAACAATAGAAAAGAATATTTTAGATAATATTTCATATGATTATAATTTAATCAAATTAAGTTAATAATTATATTATAGTTTGACAAGTATAAGAAAATAAATTAAAATTATATTTGCAAATGCAAATCATATGCAAATAGGAGGACTTAATGAAAAAAAGATTTTTTTTAACACTATCATGCATTCTAATGAGTTTATTTATCATTGGATGTTCAAATTCAAATTCAACGAATGAATCTAATAAAGTAAATGATGAGAGTAAAAAGTTACAGGTTATGGTTTCAATATATCCATTAAAGGAATTCACTGAAAAAATAGGCGGAGATAAAATTGAGGTTACTTGTTTAGTTCCTGAAAATATGGAACCACATGATTATGAACCAAAGACTAAAGATTTTGAAAAGCTTATGAATAGTGATATTTTTATTTATAATGGATTAGGAATGGAACATTGGATTGATTCTGTTAACAATGTAGTTTCTGATGATAAAGTATTAAAAGTAAATTCAAGCGATGGCATTGATGTTAGAAAAGAGGGAGAATTAGTAGATCCTCATTCATGGTTAAGTTTAATACAAGTACAAAAACAATGTGAAAATATAAAAAATGCACTTATAAGTTTGGATGGAGCAAATAAGGATACATATGAAGCAAACTATAATAAATTTAAAGAAGAATTACAAGGTTTATATGATGAATACTCAGCTAAGTTTAATGAGTTAAGCCAAAAAGATTTTATAACAGGTCATGCTGCTTTTGGTTATTTATGTAGGGATTTTGGGTTATCTCAAAAATCAGTTGAAAATTTATATGGAGAGGGTGAACCGACTCCTAAGGAATTGGAAAATTTGGTTAATTTCTGTAAAGAAAATAATATAAAAGTTATTTTTTCTGAATCTTTAGCAAGTCCAAAAGTTTCAGAGACATTAGCATCAGAAGTTGGTGCAGAGGTAGTTCCTATATATACATTAGAATCAAATGAAGATGATATGAGTTATTTAGACGCTATGAAAAATAATTTAGATAAGATATATAATTCTTTAAATAAATAATATTTTAATTTTATGCCTATAGATTGGACGCAGGAGAAGTGTTTAATTTATAGGTATATTTTTATTTGAGTTTGCTTTTAAAGTTGAGGTTTTATTTTAAATATGCAAACAATTAATATTTTATTAAATGCAATGCAATTTTATAATATTAAAGAATTTAAATTATTATTATGTGTTAAAATTATTATATTAGTATAAATAAAGAAGGAGAACTTATGAATAAATCAAATCAGTATTATAATAGTATATTAGAAGAAAACATTAAAAAAAGAGAATTGTTATTAAAAAAAATAAATATTATAAGTGTTATGAGACTTGTAATAGTTCTTTTTATGATAACAGTTGATTATTTATTATATAAGGAAAATAATTATATTTTAATGATATTAACAACTATAATTTTTTTATCTATTTTTGTAGTTACAGCATTTAATCATTCTAGTAAACTAAGAGATAAAAAAATTGCAGAAATATTAATAGATATAAATCAAAAAGGCATTGATAGAATAAATGGAGAATTTAAAAAATTTAAAGATGATGGTGCTGAATATTTAGATTATAAGCATAGATTTATAAATGATTTAAATATATTTGGAGCGAATTCTCTTTTTCAACTTGTAAATTCTACAGTTACAACTGGTGGAAGAAATAGGTTGGCTCAAATATTAAGTAGTGAAGAAATTTCAAATAAAGAACTAATATTAAAAAAACAAGAAGCTATAAAAGAACTTGCGTCAAAGATTAAATGGAGACAAGAATTTATAGTAAATGGATTATTAAATAAATCTAAAAAATCTAATTTAAATGAATTATTACTATGGAGTGAAGAAGAAAGTAAAGTAAATATTTTAAATATAATAATAAGTTATATTTTTATATTTGTTAATGCAGTATCAATATTTTTAGCTACTAATGAAGTATTACCTTGGTCATTTGTAATACTAGTTTTTATAATTGATTTTGGCGTAGTAAAAATGTTAACTAAGTCAGTTAAAAAAAATATAATCTTATTTAATAATACAAAACAAGATATAAATGGGTATAGTGAAATATTAAAATTAATAGAAGATGAAGAGTTTCATTCAGAATACTTGATGGAGTTAAAAAATAAAATATCATATGAAAAAATCAGTTGTAAAAAAGAAATGAAGAAGCTATCTGATTTAGCAGATTGGATAGGAGATAGCTCTTATAATGCATATTATTTCATAATAAATATATTATTTTTTTCAGATGTATTTATAATGAATAATTTAGAAAAGTGGAAAAAGAATAATGGGCTAAAATTAAGAGGCTGGTTAGAGATAATAAATGAATTAGATGCATTAAATAGCATATCTAATATAGCATTTGATCATGAAGAGTGGAGTTATCCAAATATATTAGATAGTAATGAAGTTTATGGAGAAGAGATAGGTCATCCTCTAATAGGAAGCAAAGCTATAAGAAATAATTTTTCATTAAATGGAGTACAAAAAGTTGCATTAATTACAGGTTCTAATATGTCAGGCAAAAGTACATTTTTAAGAAGTATAGGATGTAATTTAGCTTTAAGTTATATTGGATCACCTGTTTGTGCTAAAAGTTTTAATTGTGGGATAATGAATGTATATACTTGTATTACAACGAGAGATAGTTTAGAAGAAAGTATATCTTCATTTTATGCAGAAATTTTAAGAATAAAGATACTTATAGAAGCTTGCAAAAGAGGAGAAAAAGTATTTTTCCTTTTAGATGAAATATTTAAAGGAACTAATTCTAGAGATAGGCATACTGGAGCTACTGTATTAATAAATCAATTAATAAAATACGGTGCTATAGGACTTGTCTCAACTCATGATTTAGAATTATGTGATTTAGAAAAAGAAGATAATAAAATAATAAATTATAATTTTAGAGAATTTTATGAAGATGATAAAATAAAATTTGATTATATACTTAGAAGGGGAAAGAGTGAGACTCAGAATGCTATTAATTTAATGAAATTAGCAGGAATAGATTTCATGTAGTATATAAAAGGCATTTTATGTCCTAAAGACAATTGATATTTTAGTATAGGGCATATTTTTATACTAAAATATTAATTAGTTTTTAACCAGAAGCATTGTATTAAGAGAGGATTTGGGTATGGGGTATGTAATAATTGATTTAGAATTTAATAATTTAAAAAATATAACTAAATATGAAGAAGATTTCTTTGATAAACATAAAGAATTAGAAAATATAAATTTAGAAAATGAAATTATAGAGATTGGTGCTATAAAAGTTGATAAGTATATGAAACAAGTGGCTGAAATGAGAGAATATATAAAGCCATCTGTGTTTCCTGTAATGAATCCAATAGTAACGAATATAACAAAGATAACTATGGATACTTTAAAAAAAGAAGGAATAACATTTAAACAAGGCATGGATAAGCTAAAGAATATGATTGAAGATGGGGATATTATATGTTCATGGGCTAAGGATGATATTGCTGAAATTATAATAAATTCTAATTATCATAATTATACTGATTTAAGTTGGATAAAGGAGTATTTAGATTTACAAGAATATTCAACTAAGATTTTAGGACATAAGAAAGCAATGGGCTTAAAAAGTGCATTAGATGAATTGAAAATTAAAGTTGATAATACAAAACTTCATGATGCATTAAATGATGCTGAATATACTTTACTTGTATTTAAGCACATATACAATTCTAGAATAGTTAAAAATTATATAATAAATGATATATATAGTATGCCTGCAATACACGTAAAAGATTTAGAAAATATAGATATAGATGAAGAGAAATTAGATATAAGATGTCCTAAGTGTAACAAAAAAATAGATTTAAAAGAAAATTTCAAGTTATTAAATTGGAGATTTGTATCAATAGGTATTTGTCCTAAATGTAATAATAAGATACTGAGTGAGTTAATAGTTAAAAGAACACTTCAAGGTGAAAATGCCTACAATGAAGTAAATACTATACTTAAAGAAGAGGCTTATCTAAATTATTACTATAAATTGGAGAAATTAAATTCATGCAAATAAAGGTTTTCATTAAAGATTTTTTTATAAAAATATGTTAAAATATAAGTATACAAGAGTAAATAATATTAGTACAAGAGAGGATTTTGTTATGAATATAGCATTTTTTCTTACTCCAAAAAATGAAGTCGTATATGAAAGCGAAGATGCAACAATGAGACAAGTTATGGAGAAGATGGAGCGATACGGATACACAGCTATTCCACTTATTGATAAAGAAGGAAAGTATGTTGGAACATTAACAGAAGGAGATTTATTATGGAAATTAAAGAATACTCCTGACCTAAATTTTAAGAATACTGAATGTGTAAATGTAAGTGATATAAGCCGAAGAATATCTCATAAATCTGTTTCTATTAATGCTGATATAGAGAACTTAATATCATTAGCTATAAGTCAGAATTTTGTCTCAGTAGTTGATGATGATGGAATATTTATAGGAATAATAAAGAGAAGTGATATAATAAATTATTGTTTTAACGAAATAAAGAAAAACAATGAAATAAAAAATAAAAAAGAAATAGTATAAATGATAAAGCTGTATTGAAATTAATTCAATACAGCTTTATTGCTTATTAACTGTGTTTTAACATGAATTGATTATGCATACGCAAAGTGAACGGAGTAATTAAACTTAGGAATACTAAAAATGAGTATAGTCCCATTTTAGCTTGCTCTCAATGTGAAATTAAGACAAGCAGTAAATGTAGAATTCAAAAGGAAACTCGACTTCGCTGAGTAAGTTTGAAAGGCTAAATATAAAATTTAGATTCTCACTTAAGAATTCTCAAAGTCCAATTACAATGTCACTTTACCTATTGCATATATCAATGCATGTATATAAAACATAGTCTAATAAAATTACATCTTTAATAATCAGCGTTTTGATAAGTTTCAACTATAAAATCAAATTCATCTACATCAGTAATCTCTCCATAAGAATCTCCTCTTATTTCGGGATAGTAGTATAATACTAATTTATCATTAGATGAAGATATGTTTTCTAGTATTATATATTGATTTTTATTAATACAATTTTCAAGTGTAGCTAAAACTTTATATTTAGATGAATTACCAGTATCATTATTTGTTAAATCAATAATGAAGTTATCATGTTTTCTAACATTAATCTTTTCTTTATCACATGATTTAATATAAGATCCAAATCTACAGCTTGTGCATGATTTAAATTTACAATCAAAAGTACAGTTTAAACAAGTACATTTACTGCAATTCTCCAATTCTTTGAATGATTGTCTGTTTTCAGTTTTAAAGTTGTTTACTTTATCTAAAGCACTATTGGATTTAAATAATTTAAATAATCCACCTTTTTTACAATCTAATTCAGTAGAATCTAAAAGTTTAATATAATCTTTTAATACAGAAGATTTAACATAATATTTTCTGTTTTTTAATTTTTCTTCAGAGAGAAAGGGGGCATTTTCACTTATAGAATAAGCTATGTCAGTATAAATTTTCCCCCAATAATTTTTCTCATCATTAATAAAATCTAAATCTTTACTCATATGAAATCACCTATTTATTATCTTTATATTTTTCTAATTCAAGGTCTAAATCAACTTCATTTAATTTTTCAAATTGGCTATCAAAATCATCTAAATCTTTTAATTCACTTAAACCTTTTGCACGAGATTCAGTTCTTTGAATTTTTCTTTCTATATTATCAATTTGTATTGAATTATTTTTAGTTTGTACATTAGCTAATACTTCATTTATTTTTTCTGAAGCTTGAGCGTTAGAATACCTAGCAGCAGCTTCATCTCTATAGTTTCTAGTTTTAGTTATTTCTTCTTCTAATTCCTTTAAGCTTTTCTTTAATGCATCAGCTTGAACTTTAGAATTATCATAGCTTAATTTTAAAGAATCATATTTTTTATCAATTTCCATTTTTCTAGATAAAGCTTTTTTAGCTAACTCTTCATCACCTTTAGATAAAGCAAGTTTTACTTTTGATTCAAAATCTTCAGATTGTTTCTTTGCATCATTCATGTTCTTTTCTATTTCATGAACATTTCCTAAGATTTGTGCAGAATTTAATTTAGCTTTACTAAGTTGTTCTTCCATTTCTCTTAATTTTTGATCTAATAATTCTATTGGATTTTCCATTTCATCTAAAGTATTATTTACCTTTGCCTTAAACATATTTGATATTCTTGAAAAAACTCCCATAAAAATGCCTCCTAAATATTTATTATTGTTATCTATTATTATCTTTTTCTTCTTAAATAAAGTTTTATTAACATTAAAATTACAAAGAACATTAGTGCTAATACTAAAGCATTAATTATTAAGCTTGAAGGTGATCCAAAATACATAGGTCTAAAAAATCTAGAACCTCCATACCAGCCAAGTCCCCCTGAATTTGATGATGGTATATATGTTTTTGATTCATCCTTCTGCGTACTACTATTTGTGCTTGATGAATTTGAATCATTTGGATTATTAGTAGAAGAATATGATCCACTGCTAAATCCTTTTGAAGCACCACTGCTAGTTTCATTGGAATCATTAGTTGTTTTATCTATGTTTGAAGAATTTGTATTACTATTATTTTTTGTGTCAGAAAAACTTCCTGATTTAAATCCTTCAGCACTCTTATCAGTGGTATTTTTTTTACTAGAGCTACTAGTACTATTACTTTCACTAGAAGATTTACTTGAAGAACTGTTAAAACTTCCTGATTTAAATCCGCTAGAGCTTCCGGAACTTTTACTGCTAGATTTTGAACTACTAGAACTCTTACTGGTTGATCTAGATCCACTGGAACTCTTACCACTAGACTTAGCTAACAAGTTAGTGCTCGTTGAGCTCAATATACTGGCATCTATATTACTATCTGCGTAAGCAATTAAATTATTATTAGTATTATGGTTTACATTAGATATAAGTTCTAATGGCAAACTGGAAATGCTAAATAAAAAAACTAATAATATAGTAAATATATGTTTTTTCTTAATCTTAAAAATAGTGAGCACCCCCTAAAAGATTATAGCTTTATTATAGATAAAATATCTAGACTACACAATATGGAAAAACAACTAAAAATGTTAAGTAGAGAAAAATAAAATCAATTAACTCTTTATACCTCTATCTATCTAACATTTAATGATAAATAAAAGCTTTTAAAGAGTTATATTATAACTCTTTAAAATTTAAGAGTAAAATCAAAAATTATAATGCCACTTCACTTATTAAATATATAAACACATAATTAAAATGGGTGAATTCTTGTATAAATTAGATTAATAGATTAAAATTATATTAATTAAGCTCTAGTTTATTAGATGTTTTAAGTGATTGGCTATACATTAAATATTAACAAGTATTAAAAGGATAGCTAAATAATATTAAGGAAGTGGTTAAATGTCAGATAATACTATGAAAAGTTTTTTAGAAGAATATGATGTGAAAAGAATAAATAAAGGTCAAATACTAAAAGGAAAAGTTTTAGAAGTCAATGAAAAGGAAGTAGTAGTAAATATAAATTATGCATTTGATGGATTAATAGCTAAAGAAGAAGTATCAATAGATGATAAAAACCCTATGGATGTACTTAAAGTTGATGACGAAATAGATGTATACGTTATATCTCCAAACGATGGTGAAGGCTATGTTAAGCTATCACTTATAAAGGCATTAGTTATTAAAGAAAAAGAACAATTACAAAAAGCTTTTAAGGAAGAAAAAAATGTTAAAGTATATGTAAAAGATGAAATTAAAGGTGGACTTATTTCTTATTATGGTAATATAAGAGTATTTATCCCAGCTTCATTAGCATCAAGAAGTATGATAGATTTAAGTACATTAAAGAATACAGAATTAGAAGTTAGAATAATAGAACTAGACTTTAGAAATAACAAAATAGTTGCATCAAGAAAAGCAATTGAAAATGAAGAATATGAAAAGAATAGAAAAGTTATATGGAATTCTTTAAAAGAAGGAGAAAAAAGAACAGGAGTAGTTAAGAAGTTAGTTAAATATGGTGCTTTTGTTGATATTGGTGGAGTAGAAGGATTAGTTCATATATCAGATTTATCTTGGAATAGAGTAAATAGACCAGAAGAAGTAGTAAAGGAAAATGACAAAGTTGAAGTGTATATAGGTTCTATTGATGTAGAAAAACAAAAATTATCTTTAGTATTAAAAGATATAAATAAAGAACCTTGGACTTTACATACAAATGAAATTAAGTCAGGAATGATATTTGAAGGTAAAGTTGTAAAATTTGCTTCATTTGGAGCGTTTGTTGAAATATTTGAAGGAATAGAAGGATTAGTTCATATTTCAGAAATAACTGATGAAAATATTGCTAAACCATCTGATGTATTGGAATTAAATCAAAAAGTAAAGGTTAAAGTATTAGACTTTAACAAGGATACTAAGAGATTATCTTTAAGCATAAAAGATGCAGTAGAAACTAGTAAAGAATATTTACAATATGTAGATGAAGAAGATGGAGTATCATTAGGGGAATTATTTAAAAATTTTAAATTTGAATAATTTTATTACGTATGATACATGCAAATTTATATATTGTATACATCAATAGTTAAAAAATTAGTAAGGCTATGTTTTAAATGTGTATTCATATATGTAATAGGCAAAGTAGCATTGTAATTGGATTTTGAGAATACTTAATGAATATTGTCACATTTACTGCTTGT
>NZ_JAMQHY010000054.1:22417-47328 GCF_023845705.1 Clostridium sp. ZBS15 | reverse complement strand
TCATTTTTAGTATTCCTAAGTTCAATTACTCAGTCTACTTTACTTATACATATATTAATACATAGATTAAAATAAGCTGTTTCAAATACAAGGGATATTGTATGTTGAAACAGCTTATTTTAGTTTTAAAGTATTTTAAATTTAAAAATAAATATTATAATTTCTCTATTTTTAACATATTTGTTCCACCAGTTTGAGTTGTTGGCATTCCAGCAGCAACTACAATATCATCACCAGGTAAAGCAAAATTTAATTCAAACACTGATCTTCTAGCTTCCACTAAGATTTCATCAGTAGTATTATACATTTCGCAAAGCATTGGTAATACACCAAAAGTTAAAGCTAAACTTCTTCTTACTTGTTCGTAAGGAGTTATTGCTATAACAGGAGATTTTGGTCTATATCTTGAAATCATAGTAGCTGTAGCACCACTTTTAGTAGCAGCTACTATTGCAGCTGCATTTAATAAATTTGAAGTTCTACAAGCTGTATAACTTATTGCACCAGCATAATCAGTAAGAGATGGTTCTCTTAATCTTGCTGTTAAGTGAGCATAATCTAAATGAGCTTCTGCTTCCTGTGCAATTTCAGACATTGTTGTAGCAGCTTCAATTGGGAAATTTCCAGAAGCACTTTCACCACTTAACATGATAGCATCAGTTCCATCAAATATAGCATTACAAATATCACTTGCTTCAGCTCTAGTTGGTAAAGAGTTTCTAATCATTGAATCAAGCATTTGAGTTGCTGTTACAACGAATTTTCCTGCATCATTACATTTTCTAATTATCATTTTTTGAATTATAGGAACTTTTTGAATTGGAATTTCAACTCCCATATCTCCTCTAGCTACCATTACTGCATCAGTTTGCTCTATTATAGAGTCTATGTTATCTACGCCTTCTTGATTTTCAATTTTAGCTATTACTTTAATATGTTTTCCATTGTTTTCAGAAAGTATTTTCTTTACATCAGCTACATCACTAGCTTTTCTTATAAAAGATGCTGCAATAAAGTCTACACCCATTTCACAACCGAACTTTATATCAGCTATATCTTTTTCTGTTACTGAAGGTAGTCTTATTATTACATTAGGAACATTAACACCTTTGTGATTTTTAATCATTCCACCAACAGTTACAGCACATCTAATAGATTTACCTTCAACAGAAATAACTTTGAATCTTAAAAGACCATCATCAACAAGAATTTCTCCGCCAATTTGTATGTCTTTATAAAGTTCTTCATAAGTAATAGAACATCTTTCTTCATCACCAAGAAGTTCATCTCCGCATATAAAACAGAATTCTTGACCAGTTTTTAATTCTACGCCATCATTTACAAAGTTATGTGTTCTTATCTTAGGTCCTTTTATGTCTAAGACTATTGCAGTAGGAGTTCCCATATCTTCTCTTACTTTTTTAATTAATTCTATCTTCTCTCTGTGTGATTCATAAGTACCATGCGAAAAATTTAATCTTGCAGCATTCATTCCGATTCCTATAAATTTTCTAATAGTCTCCTCATTATCACTTGCAGGTCCAATAGTAAAAATCATTTTAGTTTTTTGCATATAAACACCTCTCCTATAAATTTTAATACCTTTTTGTATTTATGTAATATTAAAGCTCAATAATAAAATTAGCTAAATTCTATAATATTAATTTAGTTTTATGATAAAATTAATAAATAATACAATTTATTTAATTTTAATACTAAGCTCAATTAGTACATATGTTAATTTTATCACATATTTAGGAAGGAAAGAATAATTATGAGAAAATTTCAACAAATTAATTGTGAAAAAGTTTTTTATTACTTTAATGAAATATCTAAAATACCTAGAGGTTCAGGGAATGAGAAGGAAATAAGCGATTATTTATTTAATTTCGGGAAAGACCTAGGATTAGAAGCAATTCAAGATGATGCCTTAAATATAATTATAAAAAAGTCAGCATCACCAGGATATGAAAAATCTCCCAAGGTAATAATACAAGGTCATATGGATATGGTCTGTGAAAAAAATAACGAAAAAGTGCATGATTTTACTAAAGATCCTATAGAATTAGTAGAAAAAGATGGTTTTATTTATGCTAGTGGTACAACACTTGGCGCTGATGATGGTATTGCAGTAGCATATGCAATGGCAATATTAGAAGATAATACATTAGAACATCCAGCAATAGAAGTTTTACTTACAAGTGATGAAGAAGCAGGTATGAGTGGAGCTATGGCTTTAAAATCAGGATGCTTAGATGGAAAAATAGTAATAAATTTAGATTCTGAAGAAGAAGGTAAATTATTAGTAAGTTGTGCTGGAGGGATAAGAACAAAATCTACTTTAGATGTACAATGGGAAAATATTAAAGAAGGCAAAAAAGCTTTCAAAGTTGTAATAAAGGGTTTGAGTGGAGGACATTCAGGATCTGATATACATTTGGGAAGAGGAAATTCTAATAAACTTATAGGAAGAGTATTAAAAAATATACTTAACCAAATGGAGTTGAATTTAGTATCATTAAACGGTGGATCTAAGAATAATGCTATACCAAGAGAAGCAATTGCAGAATTATTAATAGATGCTGATAAGGAAAAAGAATTTTTAAATATAATATCTACATTAAGAGATGAGTTTAAAAATGAATTTAGAGTTAAAGATCCT
Source organism: Clostridium sp. ZBS15 (assembly GCF_023845705.1). Classification (NCBI taxonomy): domain Bacteria; kingdom Bacillati; phylum Bacillota; class Clostridia; order Eubacteriales; family Clostridiaceae; genus Clostridium; species Clostridium sp. ZBS15. Next base: position 44,666 of record NZ_JAMQHY010000054.1, on the reverse strand, counting down.
AATATTCAATTAGAAATAGAAGAATTAAAAGAAAATATAGAAAAAGTATTTTCAAAGGAAAGTACAGAAAATGTAATAAATCTTTTATACTTATATCCTAATGGAATAAATACAGTAAGTTCTGATATTGAAGGTTTAACTGAAAGTTCAACTAACATAGGAGTTCTTACAACAAAAGAAGATCATGTAGAATATGACAGTGCAGTTAGAAGTTCTGTATTTTCTTTAAGAGGAGAAATAGTTTTAAGAATAAAATGTTTAACTGAAATTTTAGGCGGAACTGTGTCTAATACAGCTGGATACCCAGAGTGGCAATATAAAGAAGAATCTAAGATAAGAGAAATTTGTAAAGATGTTTACAAAGAAATGTATAATGAAGAAGCAGAAGTTGTGGCAATTCATGCTGGTGTAGAATGTGGATTATTTAAAGAAAAATTAGGAGACTTAGATATGATAAGTTTTGGACCAGATATATTTGACGCACATACTCCAAATGAACATATGAGTATTTCTTCTGTAGAAAGAGTATGGAGTTATTTATTAGAGGTATTAAAAGAAATAAGATAATAATATATTATAAATTTGATTTTAAATTTATAATATTAGAGGTATGTAATAAGATTATAAAATTTTATTATATACCTTATTTTTGTTAAAACTAAAAGAAGTTCAACTCAGGTATGATGGCTGAGTAAGTTCGAAAAATTAATATACAATATTTATCTATAATGTATATCAACATAGATTTAAAATAGAGCCAAATTTAAAAATAAATTATCATTTCAAATAACGTAACAAATATTTATATTTAATAAAGGATAAATATGGATTAATAAAGAATTATTACTTAATAAGGAATTGATATCTAGAACTAATTGGAAGAGGGGATATATGTATTGGTAGATGTTGAGTTTTATTATGAAGATTTTGAAATAACTAGTGTAAAAAAGAGTGACATAGATAGATTAAATAAATGGATAATTTTAAATGACAAATTCAGTGTTGATTTATTTTCTTTAGACCAACAATTATTTTTCAGAAGATTTTTAGAATATTATTTAACAGAAGAAGAACTATTTTTAAAAATAGAAAAAGATAATGAGATTTATGGTGTGTTTAAAGGCAGATTAGAGTTACAAGAAAAATCAGAGCTATTCATATGGCTATATTTAATAGATTCAAGATTTAGAAACAAAGGGCTTGGAAAAAATATGTTAATAGAAATTTTGCAATATTTTAAGAGTAAATATTGTATAGAGTGTTTCAAAGTTGGTGTAAATTCAAAAAATAAGAGGGCAGTTAAGTTTTGGAATAACTCTGGATTCAATAAATTAAGAATTGCAAAAAACTTTTTTGAAGATAGTAAATATGAAACATCAGATTTACTTATATTAAATAAGATATCGTAAGTAAAATTTATAAAATAAAATACCTAACATAATTCATATAAATGTAAAGTTAACAATAAATATATTATTACAAATATAATTAATATATTTTACATAATTTAATTTTAGGAGGTATTTTATGAAGTATACTAGATATGAATATAAAAAACATGGAAAGATGAAACTTATATTTATAATATTAATAATAGCTTTATTATCAATTTTAATGGGAATGTATTTTAGTAAATTCATATTTAAGGGGAAATTAGATATTAGTTCATTCAATCAACAAGAAAATGTTGTTTCAGATCAAGAGTTTATAGCACTACAATTTGGATATTATTCCAACAAAGACAATGCAGATGCAGCAATGAGAACAATACCTTCTAAATATAATTCTTACATTATTGAAGAAGAAGGTCATTATAGAGTTGTTATAGGATTGTATTCTAAAAAAGATGGTGAAAAACAATTGGAAAATTTAATATCTCAAGGAATAAATGCTGTGAAAATTAATTTTAGTATATCTAAAGAAAATTTAGAACAAAATAAAGTTGCAGAACTTATAAATGCATTTTTAAAGATAAATAGCACATTAGAAGATGAAAATGTAAAAAGTGTAAAAATATCTGATTATAAAACTTGGTGTTTAAATATTACAAAAAAAGAGAACTTGGATACAAATAATAGTTTAAAAGAAATCAGTGATTATATAAATAATTTACCAGATGAATTAAATAAAAATAATGTAAATGAATACTTAAAATACTTTTATGAAAGATTAAAAAATATGCAATAGAATAATTATTACAATAAAATTAAATTTTTATAAAAGTGTTACAAGTTGCTTTAACGTACTTGTTTAAGAACTAGTTAAATGATAAACTATATTGGTGTAGTAAGTGACTGTAGTAAGTCGTCACAATTACTACACCTTATATATTTTAATTATTAAAAATATGTAATATGTCTATAATTATTATAAATAAGAGATATTTATTTGATGATAGTTATTAAAGGGATGTGATTATATGAAAGTAATATTGGCATCTGCGTCACAAAGAAGACAAGAATTACTAATTAGATTATGTGATGATTTTGATATAATGGTTAGTGATTTTGATGAAGAAAAAGTGATTTTTGAAAACTCAGTTGATGAGTATGTTCAAAGTATAGCATTAGGAAAAGCAATGAGCATTAAAGATAAGATAAAAGAAGATGCTATAATAATATCAGCAGATACTATAGTTACATTAGATGATAAGATACTTGGAAAACCTAAAGATGAAGAAGATGCATTCAATATGATTAAATTACTTCAAGGAAGAAGCCATAAGGTATATTCAGGAGTAGTAGTTATTAACACTAAAAAAGATTTAGTATTAAAAGATGGCGTTGCTACAGAGGTTGTTTTTTCAAAGATGAATGACGATGAGATTAGAAAATACATAAAAACCAAGGAACCTTTAGATAAGGCAGGAGCCTATGGAATACAGGGTATAGGTGGAATTTTTGTTAAAGAAATTAGAGGATGTTACTATAATGTTGTAGGACTTCCTTTAAATAAATTGAAAACTATGCTTGAAGAAGCTATATAGTATTAAGGGATGGGGTATCCAAAATATTAAGAGGAGAGTATTTATGGAAAATAGTCTTAAAATTAAGGATATACCTAAAAGTGAAAGACCTAAAGAGAAGTTATTATCCTATGGAGCGGATACTTTAAATAATTCTGAATTATTAGCAATAATACTTAGAACCGGTACTAAAGGTGAAAATGTGCTTCAACTTAGCAATAGGTTATTATCAGAATTTCAAGGGTTAGATGGAATTTTAGAAGCAAGTTTAGATGATATAACATCAATAAAGGGAATAAAAGAAGGCAAAGCTTCTCAAATACTAGCTTTAGCTGAACTTTTTAAAAGATTTAGAACATTTAAATCAGTAGATAGAGATGTAAAAATTATGTGTCCTAATGATTTAGCAATATTAATTAATGGAGAAATGAGTTTATTAAAGCAAGAAATATTAAAGGTAATATTTTTAAATACTAAAAATATTGTTATTGGCACAAAAGATGTATTTAAAGGTAGTCTTAATACATCTATCGTCCATCCGAGAGAAATCTTTAAGGAAGCAATAAATAAAAGTAGTGCAAAAATAATAATAGCTCATAATCATCCATCAGGAGATCCCACACCGAGTAAGGAAGATAAAAATATAACTCTTAGAATAAAAGAGTGTGGTGAAATCATGGGGATTGAATTGCTTGATCATATAATAATTGGGAAAAATAATTTTATAAGCTTAAAAGAAAAAGGATTTGTATAATTGAAAATTGAAAGGGGAAAAATACAATGGCATTTTTTGGATCTGGAAAAGATATGGGAATAGATTTAGGAACAGCAAACACTTTAGTATTTGCAAAAGGAAAAGGAATAGTTTTAAGAGAACCTTCTGTTGTAGCAATGAACAATATAACTAGAAAACCACTAGCAGTAGGTTCAGAAGCTAAACTTATGATAGGAAGAACACCAGGAAATATAGTTGCAATAAGACCTTTAAGAGATGGAGTAATTGCAGACTTTGATGTAGCTCAAACAATGCTAAAGAAATTAATAGAAAAAGTTTCTACTAAAAATGCATTTAAGAGTCCAAGAATAATAGTTTGTTATCCATCAGGAATTACAGAGGTAGAAAAAAGAGCAATCGAAGAAGCTACTAAATTAGCGGGTGCAAGAGACGTTATATTAATGGAAGAACCAATGGCAGCAGCTATCGGAGCAGGATTACCAGTTAGTGAACCAACAGGTAGTATGATAGTAGATATTGGTGGAGGAACAACTGAAGTCGCTATTATATCATTAGGTGGTATAGTAACAAGCAGATCATTAAGAGTTGCTGGAGATGAATTAGATCAAGCAATAATTTCTTATATTAAGAAAGAATTTAATTTAATGATTGGTGAAAGAACATCAGAACAAGTTAAAATGGAAATAGGTTCAGCTCACGTAAGTAAAAAGCTTAATAATTCAGTAAATGTTGAAGCTGCAAGTGAATCTGATGAAGAAAGTGATAAAGTAAGTGAAGTAGTTGAATTTAATAATGATGATAGAACTATGGAAATAAAAGGTAGAGACATGATAAGTGGTTTACCTAAAGTAATAGAAATTACAGAATCTCAAATAAGAGAAGCTTTAAGAGAGCCAGTATGTGCTATTATTGAAGCAATTAAAACAACACTAGAAAAAACACCACCAGAATTAGCAGCAGATATTATGGATAAAGGAATCATGTTAGCTGGTGGAGGAGCTTTATTAAAAGGCTTGGATATTTTAATAAATGAAGAAACAAATATGCCTGTACATATAGCAGAGGCACCTCTTGATTGTGTAGTTTTAGGCGCTGGTAAAGCTCTAGAAGATTTTGATAAGATAAGCAAAGATCAAAGAGGTTAGTAAATGAAATTTCTTAAAAACAAACTGGCAGTAACTATTATAGTGCTGTCAGTTACATTTTTAGGACTTATAGTTTATACAGTCAAGAGAGAGAATAAAACTGTTATTGAAAATGGTGCTAGTAATGCGTTGAAACCAGCTCAAACGCTTATTTATAAGGCTACAAACAGAGTGAAAGAAACTTTAGATTTCTTTTTAAATTTTTCAGGAGTTAAAGATCAAAGTAAAAAGCTAACAGTAGAAAATGAAGAACTTAAAAGTAAACTTATACAATATTCAGATTTAGAAGAAGAGAATAAAAGATTAAGATCAATTGTAAATTTTGCAGAGCAAAATAACAATTACAATTATATAGGATGCGATATAATCGGATATAGCGGTGGAAATTTTTTAGATGGATATATAGTTAATAAGGGCGAAAATGAAGGTATAAAAAAAGGTATGGTTGTTATGGCTGCACAAGGTCTTGTAGGTCAAGTAACATCAGTAGGAAGTAACTGGAGTATAGTTCAATCATTGATCAATGAAAACATAGCTGTAAGCGTTATGGTTGAAAGTACTAGAGAATCAACTGGATACTTAAAAGGATATAAAGATAATAAAAATAGAAATTTAGCTAAGGTATACAATTTACCAATTGATTCAGAAGTAAAAGAGGGTGATGTAATAATTACATCAGGCGTTGGACTGATTTATCCTAAAGAAATTAAAATAGGGGAAGTTACTCATGTTGACGAAGATAAGATAAAAGTTATGAAGAGTGCTGTTGTAAAACCTTATGTAGATTTTAATAAGCTAGAAGAATTATTTATTGTATCTCCTAAAGACACAAGAGAAATAAAATATTAGGGGTTTTAGTATGGAAAAATTAATAGTTATTTTAATATCTATAGGATTAGCTATATTGGATAATTCTTTAATTCCGTTCTTTTCTATACATGGGGTATATCCGAGCATATTACTTACTTTTGCTATTGCATACTCACTTGTATATGGAAGAGAAAAGGCAGTCTTTATAGGATCGGTAAGTGGAATACTACAGGATTTATTTTTCTTTAATGTTTTTGGAATAAATTCTATATTAAATTTATTATTATGTCTTTTTGCAAGTATAATTGGTGAAAATATATTTAAAACTAAAAAGTTAATTCCCATAATTTCTATGTTTTTAATAACTGTTTTAAAATATATGGGAATATTTATAATATGCTATTTTTTAAGAATAGATATGGAACTATTCAAAGGTATAGGAATGGCATTATACAATTCTATAATTATGTTTTTTGTATATAAGCTAATTATGAAAATTCCAGATGAGGAATATAAAAAAAGACCATGGAGGTTTAAATGATAGTAAATAAGCCAACAAAGAAAAAGAAAATTTCAAGGTATACTATTTTGGGTATAATAATGTTTATTATCTTTGGAGCTATTACTATAAAGCTTATATATCTTCAAGTGTTAAATTATGATAATTATAAAGAAAGAGCTAATGCCAATTCGACAAGATTCGTATCGGAAAAAGCACCAAGAGGAAAGATATATGATCAAAGTGGTAATTTATTAGCTACTAATATACAAACATATACTCTTACATATACTAAAACTACAGATGCAGATAAAGTGTTTTATTCAACTATGAAAGAACTTTTTAAAGTATTAGAAGAAAATGGAGAAAAATTTCAAGATACTTTAAATTTAAAATTAAATGATAATAATGAAATTTACTTCGAGTATAAAACATCAGATGCAGAATCAAGAAAATATGAAGAAATTAGGTTTAAAAGAGATAGAGGTTTAAATGATGAACTTCACAAAACTCTTTTCAAGGATGTAGAAGAACTTGATGACAATCAAAATCAAAAAATAAATGAAGAATTAGTTAAGATAAGTCCAGAAGATACTTTTTATTATTTAGTCAAGGCTTATAATTTAATTAAGTGTGTTGATCCGAGTCCTAATAAGGAACAAAGTGCAGTATATAGTAAAATGAGCGGAAAAGAAATAACAGATATATTATTACAAAATGGATATTCATTAAGGGATATTAGAAACTTTATTGTAATAAAAGATGCTATAAAAATGCAAAGTTTTAAAGGTTATAAAGCTGTAACAATAGCAAGTAATATAAAAAAAGATACTGCTTTTATAGTTTATCAAAAGCTTAGTTCATTGCCAGGAATAGATGTTAATTTAGAGCCTGTAAGATATTATCCTAATCAAGAATTAGCATCTTCGGCTTTAGGTTATGTGTCATCTATTGATAGTTCACAAAGTGATAAGTATGAATTAAGAGGATATGATGTATCATCAGATTTAATAGGTAAATCTGGTATAGAGTCAGCATTTGAGGAACAATTAAAGGGTGTTAAAGGTGGAAAAACAGTAAAGGTAAATTCTCAAGGTAGAGTTACAGAAGAACTGTTTAAACTTCAATCTTATCCAGGAAATGATGTTCATCTTACAATAGATAGTGAAATTCAATATGCAGCAGAGCATGCTTTTGCAGATGGTATAAAGAATATAAGAGAGAATGACTATGATAGTGATGGATCAAGATATTCTAATGCAACAAGAGGTGCTTTAATTGCAGTAGATGTCAATAGTGGTAAGATTTTATCTTTAGTTAGTTATCCAAACTATAATCCTAATGTATTTACAATACCAGGAACGGTAAGTGAAGAAGAAACCAAGGAATATTTTTCACCAGATTATGAAGCTTTTGCAAATCAATTAATACAAAATAAGGGATTAAGTAAAAGTGTTAATCAATTATTTCCAGAAGATGCGAATGGGTATAGAGAAGATGTTAATGATTTATATCCAAAACCATTTTATAATTATGCAACAATGGGAAAAATCCCGCCAGGATCAACATTTAAAGTATTAACATCAATTGCTGCTCTTGAAGAAGGAGCAGTTACTCCAAGTGAAACAATAGTAGATATGGGGGTATTTAAAGAGCATCCTGAAACATTTGGACCGGCATTTGACCCAAAATGTTTAATTTATCAGACTAGTGGTGCTACTCATGGACCTACAGATGTAGCTAAGGCAATACAGGTATCTTGTAACTATTATTTCTATGAAGTTGCTTATAGAATGTATATGTTAAATGGTAAAGGAATTGAAGGATTAAATTCTATAGCAAAATATGCATGGGAATTTGGATTAGGAATTCCACCTGATTCTAAGGAAAAAGCTACAACAGGGATAGAGATAGAAGAAAATTTTGGTCAAACATATAATTTTGAATCATTTAAAAATCAATCAGTATATTATGCTAAATACGAATTAGTAGATTATTTGGAAAAAGGAGATTATAAGGGAGCAGAAAGAAATTTTGTTCCGTTTGATATAGGATTTTCAGAAGATGATACTGAAAAAATAAAAGAAGCTAAAAAGTCTATAAAAGATAAGGTTGAGGAAAGATTAAAAAAAGTTGAACCAGGAAAGGGCATTGAAGAAACGGAAGATGAGTTTTCTAAGAGTATAAAACCTTATGTAAAAACAATAGTAGATAATTCAGATAAATATAAACAAAGCGTGGCTAAGTGGGAAAGTGAAGGTAAAAAATTTAATGCAGATGAGCAAGTTGCTGCAGTTACTAGAATAATTACTAGATTTGCAGTTAATGACAAACCGGCAGAAATAACGTCACCAGCTCAAATAGTATATGCTGCAATAGGTCAAGGTATAAATTTATATACACCTATGCAATTAGCATCATATGTTTCAACTGTAGCAAATGGTGGAACTAGATATAAACTTCATTTAGTAGATAAAATTACTGATAATGATGGAAATGTAGTTCAAGAATTTGGTTCAGAAGTTTTAAATAAAGTAGAAATGAAAAGTGATACAATAAATGCTGTTAGAAACGGTATGTCAAGTGTTAATGAAGCGGAAGGTGGTACTGCTTCCGCTACATTTAGAAATTTCCCTATACCAACAGCAGGTAAAACAGGTACTGCAGATTTTAGAGAGAATCAAAAGGAAATAGGTAGATCACCTTATGCAACATATATAAGTTTTGCTCCATCTGATAATCCTAAAATAGCAGTAGTTGCAGTTGTATTTGATGGAGGACATGGTGGAGAGATAGCTCCAGCAGTTAAAGCTGTTTATGAAGCATATTTTAAAGATCAATTAATTGGAACTAATTATGCATCGCAATCAGAATCATTTAAAAAATATGTATTAGAAAATCCTTTTAATACAACTAAACCATAAATAAATGAAGCGACTGTTACTCAAAACTAATATATAGAAAAATAATAAAAAGTTATCTTAAACGAATTTAAGTTTAAGATAACTTTTTTATTTACGAATAGAAAATTATAAGAAGTTTTTTAAACTTTCAAAAAGTCACTTTTTAACAAGCAGTTTTAAGTGTTAAAGCCAAATTAATATGTACAAAAATAATATAATAATGTTATAATTTAAACTAGGTTGTAATATCAAAAATGAGTATTAATTTTATATTTAATATATACATAATTTATCCTAATATATCATTGCTAATATTATTTAATGTAATAATATTTTAGTTAATGCTATGTTTAAGAAGTGATGAACTAGATAGTTAAATCTTGTTGCTTTACATAAATAATAATCACTTGATTGGAGGTAGCAATGCATAAGGATGGTGTTTTAATAAAGGGAAACAGGGAAGGTATAAATGCGACAATTGATATGGAGAAATTCGAGAGCTTTGAAGACATGTTAAATATGTTAATAAAAAAGTTATCAAAAGGTAAGCATTTTTACAAAGGTACAACCTTAATTCTTAATGTGAATTTAAGTTTGATAAAAAAAAATGATATTCAAAAACTTAAAGAATCCCTTTTAAATGAAATAGAATTAAACGAAATTATTTTTGAACAATTAGAGCAAGAAAGTAATATACAAACGAAAATATTTAATGGGGTATATGAAGGAAAAACTAAATTTATAAGACGTACTGTAAGAAGTGGTCAATGTTTGACTTACCCAGGTAATATTGTAATTATAGGAGATGTTAATAGCGGAGCAGAAGTTCATGCAGGTGGCAATATAATCGTTTTAGGATCACTAAAAGGAAGCGTAAATGCAGGGAATACAGGGAATAAAAAATCTATTATTGCTGCTTTTTTACTAGAACCAGAAATATTAAAAATAGCAGATGTAATAACTATTTCACCAGATGGATTAGAAAAACCTAAGTATCCAGAAATAGCAAAAGTGAAGGACGGAACCATTATAGTTGAACCATATTTAGCAAATAAATATATATAATATCGGAGGAGAATGTAAATGGGAGAATCTATTGTAGTAACTTCAGGTAAGGGTGGAGTTGGAAAAACAACTACAACAGCAAATATAGGTACTGCATTAGCTGCACTTGGTAAAAGAGTTGTAGTTATTGATGGAGATACAGGACTTAGAAATTTAGATGTATTGTTAGGATTAGAAAATAGAATAGTATATACATTAGTTGATGTGTTAGAGGGAAGATGTAGGTTAAAACAAGCACTTATAAAAGATAAAAGATTTCAAAATATGTGTTTACTTCCAACTGCCCAAACTAAAGATAAAGACGATATAAGCCCACAAGAAATGCTTAGAATAGTAAATGAATTAAAGGAAGAATTTGATTATGTTATTATAGACTCACCAGCGGGAATAGAACAAGGATTTGAAAACGCTGTTATTGGTGCAGATAGTGCTGTTATTGTTGTAAATCCAGAAATAACATCAGTTAGAGATGCAGATAGAGTTATAGGAAAATTAGATGCTAAAGGTCTAGAAGATCATAAGTTAATAATAAATAGACTTAATTATGAAATGACTAAAAATGGAGATATGCTTGACATAAGTGATATTATAGAAACTTTATCAGTTGAACTTTTAGGAGTTGTTCCTGATGACAAAAACATAACTGTTTCTACTAATAAGGGAGAACCAATAGTATTAGAGGAACAATCATATTCAGGACAAGCATTTAGAAATATAGCTAAAAGAATTACAGGAGAAAAAGTTGATATAATGAATTTACAACAAGAATCAACTGGTTTCTTTACATCATTAAAAAGATTATTTAAACGTAAGTAAGGAGGGTCTTAAATGGGATTTTTTAAGGGGTTGAGCAGTAGACCAACACCTAAGCAAGTTGCAAAGGATAGATTAAAGCTTATACTTATACATGATAGAGGGGAAATTCCTACAGATACTTTAGAAAAAATAAGAAAAGAAATACTTGCGGTAATATCTAAATATATAGAAATTCAAGTAGATGATGTTGAAATATCTGTAAATAAGAGTGAAGATATGGAAGGTGAAAATACTTCTGCATTAATTGCAAGTATTCCTATTAAAAGTATAAGAAGATAAAGCTTATAATAAAATATTAATATTTTATTATGATTTGTTGAATTAATAGCTTTTTATAGAGAAAAATAAGATAATATATATATATAATTTTATTATAAATCTCTATATATTCGAGGTGAGGAATTGCTTAAAAACTTCAAAATTGACTTAAGATTAATAAAAGAAATTGATAAAACTGTATTAATTTCTACAGTGCTTTTAGTGCTATATGGTATTTTAAACATTTATATGTGTACTAAAGGAGAATATGGTTTTGCTTTTGCAAAACAACAATTTTTTTGGCTTGTTTTATCTATAATTGCACTGTATTTTTTTGTTGCTATAGATTATACAATAATATTAAATTATGTTCCAATATTTTATTGGGGATCTGTAATACTGCTTTTAGCTGCTAAGATTCCGGGAATTGGAGTAGTAGTTAATGGTGCAAGGGGATGGATTAGAGTTGGAGGCTTTCAATTACAACCAGCTGAACTTGCAAAACTAGGAATTATACTTATGCTGGCTAAAAAGTTAGATGAGATGGATGGAGAAATAAATAATCTTAAAAGTTTCTTTATACTTGTCTTTTATGCATTGGTACCAGTTATATTTATTGTAACTCAACCTGATATGGGAATGACTATGGTTTGCTTTTTTATAGTTCTTGGTATATTTTATATAGCAGGACTTGATATGAAAGTAATAGGTGGTGGGTTGTTAAGCTTAGTACTATTAATAGTTATAGTTTGGAATTCAGGACTTATTCAATCATATCAAAAGCAAAGATTTACAGCGTTTTTAAATCCTGAAGCAGCAGATGCTACATCTGGATATCACTTAACACAGTCATTAATAGGAATAGGATCAGGCGGAATACTTGGAAGTAGGCCATCATTAAAAATTGATGGAACAACAGGATATTCAGCTCAGAATGTTCCAGAAGTTCAAACAGATTTTATATTTGCAGCAATAGCTGAACAATGGGGGCTTATTGGAGCTATAGTATTATTAACCTTATATGGATTTTTAATATATAAGATGATTTCTATTGCAAGAACATCAAAAGATATTTTTGGATCTATTATATGTGTTGGAATAATTTCATACTTCTTGTTTGCAATATTTCAAAATATAGGTATGACAATTGGATTATTACCTATAACAGGAATAACATTACCATTAATAAGTTATGGTGGAAGTTCACTTTTAACAACTATTATGTCTATAGCTTTAGTATTGAATATAGGTATGAGAAGAAAGAAAATATATTTTTAGATAAAAGATAAAAGCTAGATTAAATGGTTTAGAATAGGGAGTGGGATATATGAGAATAGCATTAATAGCACATGAACCAGATGTATCAGCATTGCTTAGGGTATGCGATGTACATAATATACCGGTTGTTACCAACTTAGGTACAGCAGATTTAATAATTAAACAATTTTAATAAAGGGTATTAATCTTCATGTTAGAAGGTTATATAGAAGCAGGTGATATTAATGTATCATCTGTTTTTTTTTAGAGTTCTTAAAGTAAATTCCTCTGTCCATGAGCTTTATACTACAATATCAACACTGTTTTAAAACATAGCCTAATAAAATAGAACCAAAAAGCATGTACTGTAATAAAATAATAGTATTTTTTTTATTTAGTAGTGAAATATTTCATAATATACGTTTTCCGTAAATATAATTTAATAAGGCATTATATTATACCTAGTATTAAAGAAATAACTAGAATTAATAATCTTTAATTCTAGTTATTTCTCTAATATAAAATTTAAATCATCAATAGTGGAGGGAAATATGAGTAACTATAGAAGTCAATATGAAAGATACTACAAGAATATATTGAATCAAAAAAGAGGTATCAATACTAGAAAATCAATTAATCCTTATAATAAAAGATTAAGTTATGCTAATGATTATACAAATTTAAAAAAGAAACCTAGATTTATTAACAAGTTATTATTTCAATGTGTATTTTCTGTAATATTATTTGCTATAATATTTTCTTTGAAAATTACGCCAATACAAAAAACTAGAGACATATATACATTATCAAAACAATATCTAACTCAAGACTTTAGCAAAGATATTAATTATTCTTATGTTATTAGTGTTATTAATAAAATAAAGAGTACTGATTTAAAGGATAAAGCTGTAGATTGTATGAATTTACTTAAAGAAAAAACAAATAAAGTTGAAAAGACTAGCATTAAAGCCAAAATAAAAGATAATTATTGCTTGCCAGTTTTGGCTTCGTACATGAAATTGCAAGGTGATATTAAAGGGGTTTTCCTTGAAGGTAAAGAAGGAGAACAAGTTATTTGTAGTATGGATGGAACTGTTGTTAAAGCTGCAACTGATGATGGAGGACAAAATATATTAATAAATCATGGTAATGGAATTCAAACATACTATGGAATGATTAAAAATTCTGATATTAAAGAAGGGGATGAAATAAAAAAAGGAGAGTATTTAGGAGATTGCAATAAAATATCTAATACTGAAAAAACAGGAGTAATATTTAAGTTTATTTATATGGGAAAGGAACAAGATCCAACTGAATATTTAGATTTTTCTAATTTGAAAAATGTATAATGCAATATCAATGACGTAGGAGTTGAACATGAAAAAATGGTATAGTATTTTTATTATAGAAATTTTAATAATATTTGCTATCTTAGATTTTAAGAGTACACTATTTATAAGTTTTTTTTGGATTATAGCACATGAATGTATTCATATATTGGTTGCTAAAAAGTTTGGTTGTAAATTTTATAATATAAAATTAAATTTATCAGGAACATATGCAGAACTAAGTGATGTTGATGAATTATCAGAAAAGAAAAAGCTTATTTTATATTTATCTGGTCCTGCATTTAATATTTTTATGGTTGTATTTTTATTTTTTATTCAGGAATATGTAGATTCTAATTTTATAAAAAGAAGTATAGATATTAACTTGAGTTTGGGAATATTTAATCTTTTACCAGCATATCCATTGGATGGTTCAAGAATATATGAAATATTGCTATCAAAAAAGTTTTTATATAAGGAATCTAAAAAAATCACAGGAATTTTTAGTTTTATTGTTTCTAGCATATTTTTTATATTATTTATTATAATGATATTTTTACATAAAATAAATATAAGTCTATTTTTAGCTGCTATACTGATGACATATGCTACAATTAGAGAGAAAGAGAAGACAATGTATATAATTATGAGTGATATGATTAAAAAATCAAGAAAATTAGAAAAGTATGATTATATAGAAAATAAAAGTATCTCGGTATATTATAAAAAGGGCTTAGTCAATGTACTAACATTAGTAGATAAAAATAAATTTAATACATTTTATGTTATTGATGATGATATGCAATTACTTAAAATAATTCATGAAGATGAATTGTTAAGAGCTTTAAAGGAGTATGGAAATATAACTTTAGAAGAGTATGTGAAAAAGAACATTAAAAATTTATATGAAAATAATAAAATGTAATTTAGGTATTGTATGAAGTATTGGCAATAATAACGCTGTTTCAAATATACTATAATTGTGTTAGAATAGGGTTATCAAAAAATAAGAAGTATACTTGTTATACTTCTTATTTTAATGTAGAAGATTACAAAAGTTTAAAAATATAACGTCCGAATGAAATAGAAAGAACAATCATATTTTATGATTTTTAAGGAGGAAATTTTTTAGAATGAACAAAATTTCAGATGATATTTTATTTAAGGTTGAAAAGCCGTGTAGATATACTGGTGGAGAATTAAACCAAGTTATTAAAGAACCAAAAGAAGTTGACATAAGATTTGCATTTTGTTTTCCAGATGTTTATGAGGTTGGAATGTCTCATTTAGGAAGTAGAATACTTTATCATACAATAAATAAAAGAAATGATACATATTGCGAAAGAACATTTGCACCATGGCCAGATATGGAAGAACAATTAAGAAAAAATAATATTCCATTGTTTACGTTAGAAACTCAAGATTCATTAGGTGAATTTGATATATTAGGATTCACATTACAATATGAAATGAGTTATACAAATATATTAAATATGCTTGATATGTCAGGAATAACTATTAGAGCATCAAAAAGAGGCGAAGATGAGCCAATAGTTATGGCTGGTGGTCCTTGTGCGTATAATCCAGAACCTTTATATGACATAGTAGATTTCTTTGAAATTGGTGAAGGCGAAGAAATGATGGATGACGTTTTAGAAGTATATAAAAAATACAAGGGTAAGGGTAAGAAAAAGGAATTCTTAAGAGAAATATCAAAAATTCAAGGTATTTATGTACCTTCATTATATGATGTTACTTATAAGGAAGATGGAACAATAAAAGAATTTAAACCTAAATATGATGATGTTCCAAAAGTTGTTACAAAGAGAATTATAAATAATTATACAGATGTTGATTTTCCAGAGAACATCATAGTTCCTTATACAGAAGTAGTGCATGATAGAGTAGTATTAGAAACATTTAGGGGATGTACTAATGGATGTAGATTCTGCCAAGCAGGAATGATTTATAGGCCAGTTAGAGAAAAGAAAAGAGAAGATTTAGTAAAGCAAGCTAGAGAATTAGTTAAAAATACAGGATATCAAGAAATTTCATTATCTTCATTAAGTACTTGTGATTATTCTGAAATAGAAAAATTAATAAAAGATTTAATGGAAGAACATGAGCCAAATAAGGTTGGAATAGCGCTGCCGTCAATAAGAGTGGATGCTTTTTCAGTTGATTTAATAAAGGAAATTCAAAAAGTTAGAAAAACAGGTTTAACTTTTGCGCCAGAAGCAGGATCTCAAAGAATGAGAGATATAATAAATAAAGGGTTAACTGAAGAAAGAATATTAGACGCAGCCAAGAGTGCATTTCAATCAGGGTGGAGTAAATTAAAGCTTTACTTTATGATTGGATTACCATATGAGAATATAGAGGATTGTGCTGCTATTGGAGAATTAGCTGAAAAAATAGTTGCAAAATATTATGAAATTCCTAAAGGTGTTAGAAATAAAGGACTTAGAGTTACAGTGAGTACTTCAATATTGGTACCTAAGCCATTTACACCATTCCAATGGAGTGCTATGGAAAGAATGGAAATTGTAAATAAAAAGATAAATGCTGTAAAAGATTCAATAAAAACTAGAGCTATAAATTATAATTATCATGAGCAAAAAACATCATTTATGGAATCATTATTTGCTAGAGGCGACAGAAGATTATGTGATGTTTTAATAAAAGCTTTTGAAAAAGGTGCTAAATTTGATGGATGGTCAGAGTATTTTAAATATGATGCATGGATGGAATCACTAGAAGAATGTAATGTAGATGGAGAATTCTATGTATATAGAGAAAGAGAATATTCAGAAATATTACCTTGGGACTTCATTAATATTGGAGTAAATAGAAAATATTTAGAAATAGAAAATGAAAAAGCTAAAAGAGAAGAATTAACACAAAACTGTAGAAAAGGATGTACAGGATGTGGTGTTAATGTGAACTTTAAGGAAGGGGAATGTTTCGAAGGTGCGATACTTAATTAAATATACTAAAGAAGCAAATGTAAAATTTATTTCTCATCTGGATTTAATGAGGACTATACAAAAAAATATTAGAAGAGCTGAGCTTCCAATGGAGTATTCAAAAGGGTTTAATCCACATATGACTATGTCCATAGCTCAACCACTAGCTGTTGGTGTGTATTCTGATGGAGAATACATGGATCTAGTATTTGCAGAGGAAATGAATGAAAAAGAAATTATAGATAGATTAAATTCAGTATCTTCAAGTGGAATAAAATTTAAAGAGGCAACTAAAATTCCATATGTAGAGGGGGAAAAGAAAGTTCCTCAGGGGATGGCATTAATTGATGCAGCGAGATATACAGCAAAAGTTCCTTATGAAAATACAGAAAATCTTGAAAATGAAGTTAATGAACTTTTAAATAAAAACCAGTGGAAGACAATAAAAAAGAGCAAAAAAGGTGAAAAAGAAGTAGATATAAAAACAATGATTAGAGAATTTAAATTTTGGATAAAAGATGATTATCTAGTTATAAATATGGTTATTAATTCAGGTAGTAGAGAGCATTTAGCACCTGAATTGGTAGTTAAATATATACAAGAAAGAACTTCTAATGTTAAAACAGAATCTTTTGTAGATATAAAAAGAGAAGAAATGTATTTCTTAAAAGGTGAAAGATTATTACCATTATATAAAGCATTAGAATTTAATAAATAGTAATTATAGACTATGTTTTAAAACAGTGTTGATATTTAATAATAAAGCTAATTCATTTAGGATGTGAGTGTATTGAAAGAGATTTTTATTGAAAGAAAAGAATCTTTATTAAGAATTGGTATAAGAGAAAATGAAAAGTTAGTAGAGAGTATAGTAGAAGAGAATAAAAATGAACCGATAATAGGAGAAATATATAAGGCAAGAGTAAAAAAAATACTTCCTGCTATTAATTCAATTTTTGTAGATTTAGGATTAAACAAAGAAGGATATTTATATTATAGTGAAGAGCTAAAAAGTACTGGCATAAAAAAAGGTGAAGATATACTTGTTGAAGTTGTAAAAGAGCCAATAAATGATAAAGGTGCTAAGCTTACTACTAAAGTTAGTATACCTGGTAAATATGCAGTATTAAATTGTTATGACAAAGGAATTCATTTTTCAAAGAGAATAGTTGATGAAGAAAAGAAAAAAGAAATCTTAGAAAATTTACAAGAGTTAAATGATGTAGGAATAACAATTAGAACAGAAGCAATAAATGCAGACAGTGAAACTTTAAAAAATGAAATTAATAGACTGTATAATGAATTTCTTAATATAAATAAAAGTTTAAAGTACTCTACTGAAGTTAAGAAAATTTATGGCGAAGATTTGAGCTTATTTAGAATTTTAAGAAATACAATTGGACAGAATCCTGTGAAAATATATGCAGATAATAAAGAAGATTTTGAAAAGATTGAAGATTTTAGTAAAGGTGAAAGTAATGTAGTATTAGAATTGTATTCTGGTATGAGAAATATCTTTGATTTTTATGGACTTGAAAAAGAGCTTTTAAAGTTAAGACATAATAAAGTCAATCTTCCATGTGGTGGTTATATAGTTATTGATAAAACAGAAGCAATGTATGTTATTGATGTTAATAGTGGGAAAAACATAAAAGGAAGAAGTTTTGATAAAACTATTTTAGAAACTAATTTAGAAGCAGCAAAAGAAATTGGAAATCAAGTAAAAGTTAGAAACCTAAGTGGAATAATTGTTATAGATTTTATAGATATGAGAGATAAATCTCAAAAAAATATTGTTATGAGAGAATTAGAAGAAAGTTTTTCATCAGACAAGGGCAATACTAAGATATTTAAATTTACAGAATTAGACTTAGTTCAAATATCAAGAAGAAGACAAGGAAAAAGTATTTATGAGTATATGGAAGAAAATTGCATGACTTGTAATGGACATGGAAGGATTTTGAAATTGTCTTATATTCAAGACCTTATAAAAAATGAAATTTTAAGAATAAAAGAAGATAATACAATAAGTTCTTTTTATATTGAAATTGACAATGTTTATAAAGAGAGAATAAAAGGTGATTTATTTAATTTTCTAAAAGAAATAGATTGCCTTGATAAAGAGATATATTTAAATTATATTGAAAATATGGAAGGGTTTAAGATAGAACCTTTAATTTTTCAAAGTCAAAAAGTTAATTTAGAGAAATACAAAATAACACAATTTGACACTATATAAGATGAAAAATATATTATAATGAGCAAAAAACACAAAATATATTAAATTTACATTACAAAATAGCAAATTTTAATTTACAAAAAATTAATAATGTGATAAAATGGCTTTTGTAGACCGCACACGTAAGGTTTTAATGAACAAAGTTAAATCTTTGTACCAAAAGTGGCGAGACCGTTAAATGAGGAGGTGTTTTAATGTACGCAGTATTAGCAACAGGAGGAAAACAATACAGAGTTCAAGAAGGAGACGTAATATACGTTGAAAAACTTAACGCTGAAGTGGATTCTACAGTTGAATTAACAGAGGTTTTAGCAGTAGCTAACGATGAAGGTATCAAAGTTGGTGCACCAGTAGTTGAAGGTGCTAAAGTTACAGCTAAGGTTTTAGCTCAAGGAAAGCAAAAGAAGGTTATAGTTTTCAAATATAAGGCTAAAAAAGACTATAGAAGAAAAAATGGTCATAGACAACCTTATACTAAGTTAGTAATCGAAAAGATAGAAGCTTAATATCATGATTAAAGTAGGAATTAATTATAAAGACAGTAGTATTATTGGATTTGTAATAAACAATCATGCCTTATGTGGAGATAGAGACTTTAGAAATGATGTTTCTTTAGTTGGCGAGACATTTGATATGATATGTAATTCTGTTTCAGTCTTATCACAAAGCGTTATTATAGGTTTGGACGAAGTATTAAAACTTAATTCTACTTATGAAATAAGTGATGGATATTTAAAGTTAGATCTTAATGATTTTAACGAAAAAGAAATAGAACAAGCACAGGTTTTACTACAAACTTTTGAAAAAAGCTTAGAAAGTTTAATTTTAAGTTTAGATGAAATGTTTGGAAGTAAGAAACGTAAAGAATATATAACTTTATTGAAAGAGGAGGTGTAGCCTTATGTTAATTATGAACCTTCAATTATTCGCTCATAAAAAAGGAGTGGGTAGTTCTAAGAATGGTAGAGACTCTGAATCTAAAAGATTAGGAGTTAAATCTACAGATGGAGAATTTGTTCTTGCTGGAAATATTATAGTAAGACAAAGAGGAACTAAGATTCACCCAGGAAACAACGTTGGTAGAGGTAAAGATGATACTTTATTCGCAAAAATCGACGGAGTTGTTAAATTCGAAAGAGTGGGTAAAGATAAGAAAAAAGCTAGTGTTTACCCAGTAGACGTTGAAGCAATAGCTGAATAATTATTTTTTGAAATAAAGCACCCAACAGGGTGCTTTTTAAGTTATATTGAATTATTAATATAATATTGATATTACTTTGAAAAAATAACATTAAAATAAATTAATAGTTTTATTGAGTTGAAAAATATTAATAGAACTTTGGTAATTAAACATCATTTTAGATTATTTATGATTAAATTATTATATAATTAGTTAAATTAATTATAAGGGATTTTTAATGTGTTATAATAAAGTGTGATTTTTGAAGACATAATAATTAGTAAAATAAGAATTTAATCATAATTGAGTTTAAAGATATTCTATTTAGGAAAAGAATTTAATTAAGAAGGGTGATAGCATGTTTATAGATAAAGCCAAAGTATTCATAAAATCAGGAAAAGGCGGAGATGGAGCCATTTCATTTAGAAGAGAAAAG
This sequence comes from Clostridium sp. ZBS15, assembly GCF_023845705.1. Taxonomy (NCBI): domain Bacteria; kingdom Bacillati; phylum Bacillota; class Clostridia; order Eubacteriales; family Clostridiaceae; genus Clostridium; species Clostridium sp. ZBS15. The sequence goes on along the minus strand of NZ_JAMQHY010000054.1, from coordinate 24,063 downwards.
TATGTACCACTTGGAGGTCCAAATGGTGGAGATGGTGGAGATGGTGGAGACATAATACTTAGAGTTGACACTGGAATAACTACTCTATTAGATTTCAAATATAAAAAGAAATTTATTGCAGAAGATGGTGAGAATGGCGGAACATCTAAATGTTATGGTAGAGCTGGTCAAGATCTTATTATAAAAGTTCCAATGGGAACAATAATAAGAGAAGAAGAAAGTAATAAAGTAATAGTAGACTTATCTAAAAAGGGTCAAGAATTTGTACTTGTAAGAGGCGGAAGAGGCGGTAAAGGTAATACTAAATTTGCTACTGCAACTAGGCAAGCACCACATTATGCTGAACCAGGAATGCCAGGTGAAGAATTATCAATAGTTTTAGAATTAAAATTATTAGCTGATGTTGGATTATTAGGATTCCCTAATGTAGGTAAATCAACTTTATTATCAATGACAACTAAAGCTACTCCAAAGATAGCAAATTATCATTTTACTACTTTAAAGCCTAACTTAGGTGTTGTAGCAATAGATGGTATAGAACCATTTGTTATGGCGGATATCCCAGGTATAATAGAAGGTGCTGCAGAAGGTGTAGGATTAGGAATACAATTCTTAAAGCACATAGAAAGAACAAGATTATTAGTTCATATAGTTGATATTTCTGGAATAGAAGGAAGAGAACCTTTTGAAGATTTCGTTAAGATCAACGAGGAACTAAAAAAATATTCAGTTAAACTATGGGATAGACCACAAATCGTAGTAGCAAATAAATCAGATTTACTTTATGATGATGAAGTTTTTGAAGAGTTTGAAAAAAAAGTTAAAGAACTTGGATTTGCTAAAGTTTATAAGATGTCAGCAGCTACAAGAGAGGGTGTTGATGAAGTAATAAAAGAAGCAGCAAGAATGCTTAAAGAAATTCCTGTTAAGGAATTAGAAATATCAGAAGATGAAATGTATATACCAGAAGAAAAGAGATTTACATATGCTATAGATGTTGAAAAAGATGAAGAATACAATACTTATGTTATTTCTGGAACTTTTGTAGATAGGTTATTAAGTGCTGTAAATATACATGATGCAGATTCATTAAGATATTTCCATAAAGTATTAAAAAATAAAGGCGTAATGAATGAATTAAGAGAAATGGGTATAGAAGACGGAGATGTTGTTAGATTAAATGATTTCGAATTTGAATACTTATTATAATAGAATTTTGGAGGAAAATGAATGTTAACTGGAAAACAAAGAGCTTACTTAAGAGGATTAGGTAGTAATATATCTCCGATATTTCAAGTAGGCAAAAATGGGATAGAAGAAAACTTTTTAACTCAAGTTGCTCAAGCTTTAGAAAAAAGAGAACTTATTAAAATAAAAGTTTTAGAAAATAGTGGTTTAGACACTAGAGAAACTTCAGATTTAATATGTAAGGCTTTAAGATGCGAAGGCGTTCAAGCAATAGGAAATAAGATGGTACTATATAAGAAATCTAAAAATAAACCTAAAATAGAAATACCAACTAAATAATTAGGTAAAAAATAAAACCCTTTGTTATAAGGGTTTTATTTTTTTACTTTTAGGCTATGTTTTAAAACAGTGTTGATATATGCATAAGCGAAGTGGGCGGAGTAATTGAACTTAAGAAC
>NZ_JAMQHY010000054.1:0-22405 GCF_023845705.1 Clostridium sp. ZBS15 | reverse complement strand
GCAGTAAATGTGACAATACTTATTAAGTGTTCTAAAAGTCCACTTACAATGCCACTTCACCTATTGCATATATCAACATACATTTAAAACAGGGCCTACTTTTAATATAAAAATCTAATAATTTTTAAGATTAGACAATTTTTTTTAGTTTAGGTTTCTTGTGAATTTATAATTTAGATTATGTTCATGATATAATAATATAGAAGAATTTACAAAATTAATTAATTTATTATATTATGAGTGTAATATATTTTTCTAATTGAAAAATAATAAAGTATAAAGCTTGATGTATTGTAAATAAATTCTGGGAGGAAATATTTAATGAAACGATATGGTATAATAGGAGGGACATTTGATCCTATTCATTATGGACATTTATATATAGCTTATGAAGCTAAAAAGCAATTAAATTTAAATAATGTGATTTTTATGCCAGCAGGTAATCCACCTCATAAAGAAGGTAAGAAAGTAACGGATGCACTGCTAAGATATGATATGGTAAAGAAAGCAATAGAAGATTTTTCAGGATTTTCTATTTCAAATTATGAGATAGAAAAAAAAGGACTCAGCTATACATATGAAACGTTAGAACATTTTAAGGACAATGATGTAGAGTTATTTTTCATTACTGGAGCAGATTGTTTAATGGATATAGAAACATGGGAAAGTGCGGATAAAATATTATCTTTAAGCAATTTAGTGGTGTTTTCTAGAGGCGGTTTTAGTAATAAAAAGTTAATTAAACAAAAAGAATATATAGAAAAAAAGTACAGTGTAAATATAATTGCATTACCACTAAAAAGATTAGAAATATCTTCAACAGATATAAGGAAAAGAATTAAAGATAAAGAAAGAGTAGATTTCTTTGTTCCTCAACCTATCATAAAATTAATAGAAGAAAACAGATTATATAAGGAGGAATAATATTTTGATAAGTATAGAAGAAATGAAGTTATATCTTAAAGATAATTTAAAACAAAATAGATATAAGCACACATTAGGAGTTGTTGAAACTTCAAAAAAATTAGCTAAAATTAATGGGGTTTCAATAGAAAAAGCTGAAATAGCAGCTCTTGCTCATGATGTAGCTAAAAATTTATCCTTGGAAAAAATGAAATTAATAATAGAAGAAAATAATATTGAATTAACAAACACAGAAAAAGAAAATTCTAATTTGTGGCATAGTATAATTGCACCAATAGAAGCTAGAAATAAGTTAAAAATTGATAATGAAGAAATATTAGATGCAGTACGATGGCATACTACAGGAAAAGAAAATATGTCTATTTTAACTAAGATAATATATATTGCTGATATGATAGAACCAGGTAGGGATTTTTCAGGAGTAGAAAAAATAAGACAAACTACTTTTGAAAATTTAGATAATGGGGTTTTATTAGGTTTAACTGAAAGTATGAAGGACTTATTAAATAGAAATTTAATCATTGATTTAAATACAATAAAAGCAAGGAATTATTTTTTATTAAAAGAATAGTTATATATGCATAAATAAAGTAGACTAAGTAATTCAGGTTAATGACTTGCATTAGGGGTGAGAAGAAAAGCATGGGGAAAAAAAGAGTAAAAAGATCAAAAAGATCCAAAAGATCGAATAAATCAAATAAAAACAAGCTTGAAAATATTAAGATTAAGAATTTACTAGAAGAAAGTGTATTATTGATATTAGCATTAGTAATAACATTTACTATAGTAGTTATAGGATCTGGATTTTTATTTTTAGGAAAGATAAACAAGAATGATATGATTGAACCTAGTAAGGTATCAATGAATAAGCCTATTAATGTTTTATTATTAGGAATGGATATAGGAGATCCTAGTCAGCCTAATAATAATGCAATAAAACGAACAGATACAATTATGGTTTTGAATTATAATCCTGAGAATAAAAATTTACAAGTTGTTTCAATTCCAAGAGACACTTTGATAGATGTTAATGGCAAAAGTTCAAAGATAAATGCAGCTTATGCAATAGGTGGAGAAAAAAGAGTAAAATCAGAGGTAGAAAAATTGCTTAATATAAGCATAAATTATATTGCTAAAATTGATTATAATGCATTTAGAGAATTTATTGATGCTATTGGAGGCGTCAAAATGCAGATAGAAAGAAATATGATATATGATGATGAAGGACAAAATCTTCATATTAATTTTAAAAAAGGTGAAGTAGTTAAATTAGATGGTAAAAAAGCAGAGGAATTTTTCAGATGGAGAAAAAACAATGATGGTTCAGGATTTGCAAATGGAGATTTAGACAGAATAGAAAATCAACAAAAATTTATATCAAAGGTTATAGATAAATGTACAAGTCCTATGATTATTTTTAAAATTCCAAGTATAATAAAAGCTTTAGGAGATAATATAGATACTAATATGCCTCCATTTAAAGTTATATCATATGGTTTAAAGTTTATTAGAATTAATTCAGAAAAAATGGATATGAAAATAGCTCAAGGTATACCTAAAGATATAAATGGAGAATCATTCCTTGTATTTGATAAAAATTTAAACAAAGATATAATAACATCTTTATCATCAACAGGAAAAGGATCAGAAGATATTTCTAAGTCAGATATTACAATAAAAGTATTCAATGGAACTAAAATAACTGGATTAGCAGCAACCTTAAGAGATGAGCTAACAAAGATTGGATACACAAGAGTTGATGTTGGAAATATTCCAGAGAGAAATGATAGTTCAATTTTAACTAATAATGAGAATATAGCAAGTAAAGTTAAGTCTAGTATTGGAATAAATAAAATTGAAAAAAAATCAGACAAACCAGAATACAAAGATTATGATGTAGTTATAATATTAGGTAAAGATTTTAAAAAATTTGAATAAAAATCAAGGGAGACTTTTAATAGATGAGCATTTTACAAGATAAAGTTAGTAATATTGATGGTAAGATAAAGATAAGAGAGTATTTAAAAGAAAAGTTAGATTTATCAACTAGATTAATAAGAAGTGCATCAAAAGATCAAAGGATATATGTTAACAATTCTGTGGTTAGAATGAATTATATGATTAAAAATGGTGATGTTATAAAGATTGATTTAAATAGAAATGAAAGTCAAAATATAAATCCAGAAAAAATAGATTTAGACATAGTATATGAAGATGAAGATGTTTTAGTTATTAACAAACAACCCTTTATCATAGTTCATCCAACTAAAAATTTTCAAAGTGGCACATTAGCAAATGGAATATTATACTATTTCAAAGAAACAAATCAAAACTGCATAGTAAGATTAGTTTCTAGACTAGATATGAATACATCAGGACTTATTATAATTGCTAAAAATCAATTTTCTCATAGTAGATTATCAAAAGATATGAAAGAAAAATTACAAAAAAGATATTTAGCAATTGTTCATGGTAACTTAGAAGAAAAAGAAGGAACAATAGACTTGCCTATTTATAAACCAGAAGGTATAGAATATGGAAGTATGAGAGTTGTTGATGAGAGAGGACAAAGAAGTATAACACATTATAAAGTAATAGAAAGCTTTGAAGGTGGAGATCTAGTTGAATGTCTTCTAGAAACAGGTAGAACACATCAAATAAGAGTTCATTTAAGTCATTTAGGTCATCCTATATATGGGGATGAGCTATATGGAGTTGGAGCAGAAGAAAACTTAATAAAGCGTCAAGCACTTCATGCTTATGGATTGAATTTTGATTCACCAAGGTCTTTAAAAGAACTTTCATTAAGAGCTGAATTACCAGATGATATGAAAGAATTATTAGAAAAAATAAAATAGAAGAAGATAGGATTTAATCCTGTCTTCTTCTTCTTCTTTTCTTCAATTGATCATCTTGAATTTTAGGTATAGATGTTGTAATTTCTAACAATCTTTTTTTTCTATTTTTTTTCTTTTTATATTCTATTGCTAATGTTAACACAATAAGTAAGGCAACTCCAGAAACACTAGCTCCTATAATCAAGTTTTTTTGATTTTTATCTATAAAAGAATTAACTTCTTCTTTTATAGAATAATCTCTAGAAATACCTGCACATAAATCTAATGTACATAGCTCTTCATCATTTAAATATACAGTACCTTTTAATATAACATCACCTTCATTAAAAGATGATCTATTTAAATTTTTATCTTCAAATTTAATATAAGTATTAAGTTTGTCTTTATCTTCATTTGGAACAATGCAATTTACATCTTTTGAAGCAATAAGAGGAACTGTTATATCATTATGTAACTTAATAGAATCAATTTCTTGTCCTTTTTTATAGAGGTTAGAAAAATAAAAATTATTAAATCCATAATTAAACACAGTTTTCATATCTTCAAAGTTTTTATTTTTATCTAGAGCATTAAGATACGATGCTACTAAAATATGTCCATTATTTTCAGCAGCTATTGCATATGTATGGTTTGATTTAGTTGTATAGCCATTTTTACCTGCAATGGTATATTGATAATAATACATTGAATTCTTATTTATCATATGATTTTTATTATTAATCCATATTGTTCTAGATGAATCATTTTTTATTGGTATTTCATATGTCATAACTTTACATAGTTCTAAAAATTTATCATGTTTAATAGCTTCATTCATAATTAGAGCTAAATCATGAGCAGTAGTTAAATGCTCTGGATCAGGTAATCCACTTGGATTTTTAAAATGGGTATTAACGGCTCCAATTTCAGTAGCTTTTTTATTCATAAGCACTGCAAATTTATCAATAGAAGAAGAAACATGGCAAGCTAAAGCGTTAGCTGCATCATTCCCAGATTCTAATAGAAGCCCAAGTAATAAATCTTTTACAGTAACAATATCACCTTTTAAAAGGCCTATAGTTGTACCATCAACCTTTGTAAAATCTTCAGTAACTACAACCTCTTCATTTAAATCACAATTTTCCAAAGTTAATATAGCAGTCATTACCTTAGTAGTTGAGGCCGGCTCCAAAACTTTATCGGGATTTTTACTAAATAATATTTCTCCAGTTGATGCATCCATTAAAACAGAACCTTCTGCATTTATTTCAGGAGGCGCTGGCATCGCCATTACATTAACGGATGAAACAAGAAATATAAATAGGAAAAAAATAAGTGTTTTAAAATGTGATTTCATAACATTCTCCATAATATTAAAATTTTTTATTACAACAGTTTTATTTTACCAAAGAAAAATATATTATGCTATAAAAATATGAATTTTGATAATAAAATTGTATTTTAATGTATATAATTAAAATAAATGGATGAAATTCTGTTGAAAAATTTAAGAACAAACTTATTATTATAATAAAATGTAAATATTAGTTAAAAAAATATTAAGAACTAGAGGAGGTTTTCAAATTGATTAATAAAGCTAATAAAAAAATTGGAATAATAGTAATTTTAGTTATAATGCTCATAGCATGTTTATTTACATATATTAAAAGTGGAAAAGACAAATTAGTAAAAAACGATAATACTTCAATTTTTGTTGAAGAAGAAAATCAAAATAGTCATGAAGATGCAAAAATAGAAAAGTTAAAAGATAAAAATATAGTAGTTGAAATAAAAGGTGAAGTAAAAAGTCCTGATGTATATGAATTGAATGATGAGAGCATAGTTAAAGATGTTATTGAAATAGCTGGTGGATTAACAGAAGAGGCAGATATATCTAATATAAATAGAGCTCAAAAACTTAAAAATCATGAATTAATATATATACATAATAAAAATGAAGTAAAAGACAACATAAGTTATTCACAAAGTAATATGAGTACATCTAATAACAGTGGAAAAATAAATATAAATTGTGCACAACTTGAAGAATTAAAAAATATTAATGGAATAGGTGAAGCAAAAGCAAAAAGAATAATAGAATATAGAGAAAATATAGGAGCATTTAATTCAGTAGAAGATATTAAAAATATTGATGGAATTGGTGAAAAAAGTTTTGAAAAACTAAAAGATCAAATAGAAGTTTAACGCTTAAAACATAGATTAAATAATATTTTTGCTATTGACACATATTTGAAATATAATAATGATACAATAATTTATTGTATTGTGGTATTCTAATAAGTAGTATTAATCTAAGAATATAATATAAATTTATATAAATATAATTAAAAATAAAAACTAGGGGGATTTTTAATGTCCAAAAGAATTTGTGCTATACTAATGAGTTTAATAATTACAACATCATTAATTGGATGTATTGGTATAGATAGTAATAAAGCAGAAGACAATAATAATGCTAAAGCTGTAACTGAAGCAAAAAATTCAGATGAAAATTTACAAGGATCGTGGGCAGAAGATTATAGTTTAGAAAAAACAAAAGGATATTTTAAAGATTATTTATCTAAAATGGAAAAAGTAACAGAAGAACTTGGAATGAAATACTCTAAGGAAGATGTAGTAAAAGAAAATGATGGAAACACTATAAGTGTTAATTCAATATATTTCGATAATGAAAAACCAGACCCTAATAAAATAGAGAGCATGTACTTTGGAATGAAGGTATTTGGAGAAGATTTATCATCAGGGGAAATAGAATTAAAATTAAGTTTAAACTTTGACAGTGCAGAAGCAATAAAATCAGGAAACTTTGATTTAGGAAATACATCTTTCAATAAATACATAGCTGCATTTACAGGACAAAGTAGTAGAAATTATTCAGAAATAAATAAACAGATAATAGACAGGTTAAAGAGTGAAAAGGGAGAAGGCATTATAGAAAATTCAATAGATGGATTAAAGGAAGAAATAAGATTTAATAAAAATTATATAGTATATAAATTAAGCACAAAAACTTATAATTTTAAAGATCCAAATCCAACTTTAGAAAATAATAATTAATATAATTAATAAGGGGGAAAATACCTTGAGTAAAGAAGAAAATAATATTAATGAAAAAGAAGATGCTATATTGAACGACACAAAAGCAAAAGAAGAAACTAACAATGAAACAAAAGAATTATTAATGGGAGAGACAAATGAAAATAATAGTAATGATAATAAAGAAAAAACATCATTATTAAAAAAAATATTTGCCAGTGTTATAGACCAATTAGTTACAATGGCACTTTCAGGAGTATCATTAATTATATTTGATTTTATAATAAAATTTATAGGATATAAGGTATCTATGCCATTAGGAATTTTAATTATGTTCTATTTTATAGTAAATGTATTATATATGCCGTTAATGGAAAAAACTAAATCAAGCAAAAGCATAGGAAAAAGAATTATTAATATAAAGTAATTATAGGAGAACGTTTATGAAAAGAGGAAGCGAAGTAAAAGTTAAAATTGAAAAAACACAATTCCCATCGACAGGAATAGGATATTTAGAAGATAAGCCAGTATATGTTAAAAATACATATCCAGGTCAAGTAGTAACTGGTAGGGTTAAAAAGAACAGAAAAGAATACGCTGAATTAAAGTTAACAGGTGTAGAGGAAAGAGCTGAGTATGAAATAGATGCAATATGTCCTCATTTTGGATTTTGTGGAGGATGCTCATCTCAAACATTATCTTATGAAAAGCAGTTACAAGTTTTAGAAGATGAAATAAAAGATTTATTTAAAGAAGCTGATGTAACTACTGGTGAGTTTTTAGGGGTACTTGGAAGCTCAGAGCAATGGGAATATAGAAATAAGATGGAATTCACATTTGGTGATGAAGAAAAAGGCGGAGATCTTTCAATTGGAATGCATATGAGAGGTAAATCTTTTGGAATAATAACAGTTGATCATTGTAAGATAGTTGATGAAGACTATAGAAGAATAATAAGATTAACTGCAGATTATTTCGGAAAACAAGACTTACCATATTATAGAGTTATGAAAAGAGAAGGATATTTAAGACATCTTGTAATAAGAAAAGCTCAAAATACAGGTGAAATATTAGTAAATCTTGTTACAACTACTCAAATAGATTTTGATTTAAGTGAATATGTTGAATTATTAAAATCTCAAGATTATAAGGGTACATTAGTATCAATACTTCACACTGAAAATAATTCATTCTCAGATGCAGTAATACCAGAAAAGGTAAATGTATTATATGGAAGAGATTATATACAAGAAAAATTATTAGGACTTAATTTTAAAATTTCACCATTCTCATTCTTTCAAACTAACACAAAAGGTGCAGAAAGCCTTTATTCATTAGTTAGAGACTTTATGGGAAGTTCAGAAAATAAAGTTGTATTTGATCTTTACTGTGGAACAGGAACAATAGGTCAAATAGTTGCTCCTAACGCTAAAAAAGTTGTAGGAATAGAACTTATAGAAGAAGCTGTTGAGGCAGCAAAAGAAAATGCTAAATTAAATGGATTAAATAACTGCGAATTCTTGGCAGGAGATGTAGCGGAAATAATAAAAACAGTAAAAGATAAACCAGATATAATAATATTAGATCCGCCAAGAAGTGGAGTCCATCCTAAAGCTTTAGATTACGTAATTAAATTTAATGCACCAGAAATAATATATGTTTCATGTAATCCAAAGACTTTAGTAACAGACCTTAAAGTATTAATTGAAAGAGGTTATAAAATAATCCAAACACAAGTGAAAGATATGTTCCCAAACACACCTCACGCAGAGACAGTTGTGAAATTGTCATTGAACGCTTAGTGAATTGGAGCTTGCCTAGGCATCTTAACTTAACGAGAAAGCCAGCATTTTGTAGCTTGTGGGAGAAAGATGTTCATTGTAATGAAAATTGTTTTAGGTATTGTAAGATAATCTTACAATACCTACTTTTATAAAAGATATAAATGGTAGGTGATAGATTTGAATGAAGATATTCGCTGGAAACAAAGATTATCTAATTTTAAAAAAGCGGCAATACAATTAACTGAATTTATAGAAAAAGGAGAACTTAACAAGTTTGAAGTACAAGGATTAATTCAATGTTTTGAATATACATTTGAATTAGCTTGGAAAACAATGAAAGACTACTTGGAACTTGAAGGGTTTGAAGTTAAAAGTCCAAGATCAACAATTCAAACAGCTTTTCAAACTCAATTAATTACAAACGGTCATATTTGGATTGATGCTTTGCAAAAGAGAAATTTAATGGCGCATACTTATGATGAGTCTGTGGCAGAGCAAGCAGAAGAATTAATAAGAAAACAATATTATCCTGAAATCAAAGAATTATTAAAAAGATTAGAGGAATAACTATGGAGTTTGGATTAAAAGAATTTGATTTAAAATATATAATAGAAAAGATAAGTAATTTTCAGGAAATAGAAGAAGCCATTATATTTGGATCTAGAGCAAAGGGAAATTATAAACCAGGATCTGATATAGACATAGCTATTATAGGAGAAAAAATTACATTTGATACATTATCACAACTTCATTCATTATTAGAAGATGAAAGTCCAATGCCATACTTTTTTGATATATTAGATTATACTCATTTAAATCATGATGATTTAATAGATCATATTAATAGAGTTGGAAAAGTGATTTATAAAAAGGATGTAGAATTTAAATAGGCTATTTGCCAACATTTTGCCAACATCAATTAAGATGTTGGCATTTTTGATATTATTTCGAGAAAAATTAAAGCGACAGCTTGAACTTGCATAGGTCAATCACTGCTTATCATTTGATGAAGTATGTGATGAGATAATGTTTATTGTCTTTTTATTATTATTAGATTTTTAATCTAAAATATATAGATAAAGCTTTTTTTATTTGATATCAGTATTTATTTTGTCAATTTTGATTTAAATCACATTTTTATAAATCAAAGGTAAGTAGAATTAAGACATAGAAATATGGAATCTGAAAATTAGTTTATATAAGGAGGAATTAAAATGGATAATAAAAAGATAGAAAAATTAACTGAAGTTTTACAAAAATTAAATAAGGTTGGTGTAACAGAATCTCTAAGAAAAGAGGCTTTAGATATTGTTTCCAATATAAATCCTATTGAGTTATCAATTGCAGAACAAAATTTAATAGAAAAAGGAATGAATCCTCAAGATTTAAGGCATCTTTGTGATATTCACATGGAACTTCTAAAAGGCGAACTTGATAAAATTAAAACAAAAATTGAACCAGGTCATGTTGTGCATACACTTATTGCTGAGCATGATAAAATTCTTGAGTTTTTAACAGAACTTGAAGAAATTAATTCTAAAATTCAAAAATTAGTAAGCTATAACAGCAGTTTAGAAGAATTTGAAGCATTAAAAACTGTTGTAAATAATATATTAGATGCAGAAAATCACCATCAAAGGGAAGAAAAAGTGTTGTTTACTGAGATGGAAGATAGAAAGATTACTGGTCCAACTAGAATTATGAGAATGGAGCATGATGATTTAAGAGCTAAGAAAAAGTCATTAAAACAGCTAGCTGATGAAGTTTCTCAATTAGAATTTAATGAGTTTAAAGAAAGAGTTGATGATACAGCAAAATATATTATATTTAACTTAAGAGATCATATATTTAAAGAAAATTATATTTTATACCCTACAGCACTAGAATCTATAAAAGAAAAACAAATATGGAAGGATATGAAGAGAAGATGTGATGAAATAGGGTATTGTGGATTTACACCTAAAGTGTAATTTATTCTTTGAGTATTTTTTATTATAAAGTATATGAAAGAAAATAATAGACAAGAATACTGATCTATTATTTTTTTTATGTACCTAATATTAGGTACATAAAAACTTTATTATCTGAATAAATCGTTAATATAAGAAAAAGATATATAAATACAAGGGAGAGTGATGTTATGAGTAATCATTGTAGTAATTGCTGTAATAATTGTAGTGGAGAACTTTGTGCAAGCAAGGTTCCAATATTTGAAAATTTAAATAATGAAGAGTTAATAGAGATTGTAAAAACTATTAATCATAAGGAATATAGTAAAGGAGACGTTATTTTTACTGAAGGAAATGTAGCTAATACACTCTATTTTGTAAATAAAGGAAAGATAAAATTATATAAGCATACTAAGGATGGCAAGGAGCAGATATTACATGTACTTTCAGAAGGAGACCTTTTTGGAGAATTAGATTTGATAAAACCTTCTAAGTATGGATTTAATTCGAAAGCAATAGTAAATTCTAAGATATGTACTCTTACTAAAGATGAAATGAAAGATATAATTATGAGAAAGCCAGAGATTGGAATAAAAGTATTAGAAACTGTAGGAGAAAGATTAGCAAAAGTAGAAAATCTTGTGCAGAATCTTGCAACTAATGATGTTGATTCAAGAATGGCTTATTTACTAATAGATTTAATAAAAAAATATGGAGAGTCAATAGAAAAAAACATATCTATAAAATTACCACTATCAAGAGAAGATATGGCTAATTATATTGGAGTAACAAGGGAAACTATAAGTAGAAAATTAAAAAAGTTTGAAGATGAGAAATTAATAAAAATAGTAGGAACAAAGAATATTATAATTTTAGATGAAGAAGGCTTAAAAGATTATATTTAAGTTCTAAATACCATAATAAAATAGAGATAGATCTTTAATAGAATATATTTATTAAAAAACAAAAGCTTATTATTACCTATTTGGCAATGATAAGCTCTATTTTTATTATACAGAGCTTTTTAGTGTGTTATAAATATATCTTAATTTATAAAAATAGCAATATATATAGATGAAAAAATAAATTTTAATTGAGGTTTTGATTTAAATCACATTTTATTAAAATCAATAAAGCTATAATAAGATCATAAGTTAAATAAAAAATAAGTTTTAAGAATAGATAATAAATTTAGGAGGAAAAGATTATGAATGGAAAATTTTTTAAGAATATAGAATTTGCAAAGGTGTTAGCACTTAAAGAAGATGTGAATTATGCTCAAGGACAAGTAGTTAGTAAAACATTAGTCCAAACACAAAATGTAGGTATAACTTTATTTTCATTTGATAAAGGAGAGGAAATAAGTTCACATTCAGCACCAGGAGATGCATTAGTTTATGTGTCAGAAGGTGAAGTTACTATAACAATTGGAGAGAATGAGCCGGTAATTGTTACAGAAGGAAACTTTATAGTTATGCCTGCTAACATTCCTCATGCATTAGAAGCAACTGAAAAATTTAAAATGATGTTAATAGTAGTAAAGGGTTAGTTATAAGAATCTTGAGAAATCAAGGTTCTTTTTTATATTAACAATTAACATAGCATCATTTTTTTACTGATTGTATAGAGCTTAAACATATTAGAGAATGTTTAAGCTTTTTTTATTTTCTAATTAATAGCTTTATTATATAATGTTATTAATTTAATACGTAATTTTGTTTGAATTTTATTTAACATACTAAATATAAAAGGGGAGTTTTTATTGGAGAAAAAAATAAAAAGACTATTTATTTTTTCATTAACAATTATAGGAATTCTAGTAGTAGCAGCATTTATATTTGCATCTATGAAAGCAAATAGTATAAATGTAAAACAAAGTGAAAACTTAGTACAGGAATATTTTCAATTATTAAATGAGAAAAAGTATGATTTAATGTATGATAAGTTATCTGATGAAAGTAAAAATGAAATATCTAAAGAGGAATTCATAGAAAGAAATAAAAATATTTATGAAGGAATAGGAACCAAAAATATCACAATAGATAGTACAAAAGTGAAAGTAGATGGTAGTGATATCGTAGCAACATTTCAATGTAATATGAACACTATTGCAGGAAATCTAAATTTTAATAATACAATGGATATAAATAGAGTTCATGATGAGATTAAAGTAAATTGGTCTTCAAATTTAATTTTTCCTGAACTTAATAATGACTACAAAGTTAAAGTTCAAATAACAGAGTCTAGACGAGGCGATATTTTAGATAGAAATAATATTAAACTTGCCACTGATGATGATGTAGCTGAAATAGGAATTGTTATTGAAAAGCTTGGAGAAAATCAAAAAGAAGCAATAAATGAGATAGCAAAGGCGTTAGAAATATCTAGTGAGTACATAGAGAAACAATTAAGTCAGTCATATGTTAAACCAAATATGTTTGTACCAATTAAAGTTGTTTCTTATAGTAATGATATAGTTAATAAAGCATCAAAAATTCCAGGTGTAGTCATAAAAGACAAGCCTTCAAGGATTTATCCATTAGAAGCTAAAGCAGCACATTTAATTGGATATATTCAAAATGTTACAGCAGAAGATTTAGAAAAAAATATTGATAAGAATTATTCTGATTCATCAGTAATAGGGAAGGCTGGGCTAGAAGCAATATATGAGGATAGATTAAGAGGCATTGATGGAATAAAAATAAATATAGTTGATAAAAATTCAAATGAGATTAAAGTAATTTATAATAGGGAAATTAAAAATGGAGAGGATATAAAATTAACTATAGACAGTAATATTCAAGAAATCGCGTATGACGCTTTAGAAGATAACAAAGGAGCTACGGTAAGTATAAATCCTAATACCGGTGAGGTTTTAGCTCTTGTAAGTACACCAGCATATAATCCAAATGATTTTGTTCTTGGGATGTCAACTGAGAAATGGAATGATCTAAATACTAATGAAAGTAAGCCATTATACAATAGATTTCAAAGTAATATAACTCCAGGATCAGCATTTAAACCTATTACAGCAGCTATAGGCATAGAAGAAAAAGTACTTGATCCTAATGAGGATAAAGGAATAGTAGGACTAAAGTGGCAAAAAGATGACTCATGGGGTGGATATAAGGTAACAAGGGTTCATGCTTATGAATTACCTGCTAATTTAGAGAATGCATTAATATTTTCTGATAATATATATTTTGCAAGAGTTGCATTAGATATAGGTGCAGAAAATTTTGAGAAAAAGCTAAAGGAATTTGGAATAGGTGAAAAAATTCCATTTGAATATGGTGTTTCAGTTTCTCAATTTTCATCGAAAGATGGAATTAACAATGAAATATTACTTGCTGACAGTGGATATGGACAAGGTGATATTTTAATGAATCCATTACAACTTTCTATGATGTATACAATGTTTACTAATGAGGGAGATATTTTAAAACCATATTTAGAATACAAAGAAAGTCCTGAGAAAAGCATTTGGAAAAATAATGTTATTGCAAATGAAACCGCTAGAATTATATTAAATGATTTAGAAAGCGTAGTAAGTAAACTGAGTGGGACTGCACATGCACTGGCGGAACAAGGAATTAATATTGCAGCTAAAACAGGTACTGCTGAGATAAAGTTAGCTCAAGATGATAAAACAGGTACTGAGATAGGATGGGTAGTAGCAACCACAACAAATAAAGATAATAACATTTTAGTAACTACATTTGTAGAAGATGTAAAAGGCAAAGGTGGAAGTGGTTATGTAATTCCAATAGTAAAAAAAATAATACAAGAAGTGAAATAAACAGGAAAGTTTTCATTAAATCCATATTTATCGTGAAAAACCAAATTTTATGTTATACTAATAATAGTCATACTGCATATAAAAATGTAGTATGATTTTTTTAGTTTATAGATAATGATTTACTAAAGTTTGTAGAAAAAAGCTGGTAGCCAATTGACTTCCAGCTTCTAATGGTACCGTTTCTTATTTAGTAAAATATTTATTACTGTTAATTTAAAAAGTGAAAATTAAACTTAAAAATAGAGTAAAAGAATAAGGTAAATATATGAAACAATTAAAAAAACAATATATAATTATTATAGTAGCAATAATAGTAGGAATAAACATAGTAGGGACATTGTACTTTTTTAATAAACATGAACAGAACAAAAATTCAGATGACTTAAATCAATTGATAGAATCTTTTGTTGTAGATGATAATGATAATAAAAAAGAAATTTTAGATATGCAGGAGTTTATAAGTAAAAATCCTAATTTAGATAGAAGAAACATAGCTAAATTCCATCTCAATTTAACTAAATTATATATATTAGATTTATTTGATTGGGAAAATTTGGATGATACTATAGATAATTTTGTAAAAACACAAATAGAATCAGGGTTATCAAAACAGTGGGATATTGCAGCGTGGTCTTATGCTGATATTTCACAGATATACATTGACTTTTATACATATGATATAGCTGAATCTTGCTTAGATAGAGCATTAAATTATGCAAGCAGATGTGAAATGGAAGAGTTTTTTTATGAATATTGTTATACAACATTAGCTATGATCTATGCAAGAACTAATCGTTCGGAATTAGCAATGGAATATTATAATAAAGCTTTAGAGCATGATAGCGAAAATAAAATAGAATATGAATCTATGGAACAAAGGCGAAAAATAGTTTTAGCTAGAATTTTATTAAATGAAAAAAAATATGATGAATGTAAGAAGAATTTAAATGAAATTAGAGAATATATACACAGTTATGAAACATATCCATCAAGAATACTATGGGTATCAGGAATACTATTTCCTTATCTAGAAATGCAAGCAAAAGTAGGACTTTTAACCCAAGACTATGATGGTCTTACTCATTATATGGATGAGATATTTACATATGCATTAATATACAATCAAAATAGTATATTATTAAATTTTCTTATTGATATTACTACTATGATTGATGAAGAAAATAGGATTGATTTACCTATAGAAATAGAAAAAGCTATTTCTAATTACACATTAAAACTAATCAGATTATATCCTCAGGAATATCAATTAAGAAATATTCAAACTGGAGCTCATATGTATAATTCAAATGAAACTAATATTACACTTTTAATTCAGAAATATAAAATGAATGATTTATATAAGATAATTATTACTGCATCGTGTGTTGTTGTAATAATAATAATAATTTTAGTATGTATGGTTAGATACAATGAAAAATCCAGTGTCATTGATGAATTATCTAAGTCATATAATCGTAGATATTTTAATAAGGTATATAGAAAAATTCAAAGGGAAAATATATCTTTTGGAATACTTATGTATGATATTGATTATTTTAAACAGATAAATGATGGTAATGGACATGAAATTGGAGATAAAGTAATAAAAGAAATTGCTGAAATAATAATGGAATTATTAGATAGTAATTCAACACTTTTTAGATATGGTGGTGATGAATTCTGTATTATTAGTAAGAAGAAAACTTTAGAACAGATGATTTCACTTGCTGAATCAATTCATATTGTAACGGATCATATGAAATGTGCTGATGGTAAAGTTGAGATTACATTAAGTATTGGTGGTGCAGCAACAGAAAAGTCAGAAGATATCATGCCTCTTGTAGATAAGAACTTATATGAGGCAAAAAGAATGGGAAGGAACTGTGTTGTAGTTAAAAATAAAAGGTAATTTTAGTTATAACTACATTAATAGCAAAAGCTTTGAAGTTAACCTTAAAAATACATGAGACATACGTAATGAGTATTAATAAATAACAAAATATAGGAATAGTGATAATGAGCTAATGGACTTAAGGAATAATATTTCAAATCCATTAGCTCTTTTTATTGCACATAAAATTATATTAACAAAGCATTATACAACAACTTTATTCTATCAATATACTAGAATAAAATGAATACTATAATAAATGCAGGAAAATATATGGTTATACTTAGAAGTGAAGTAACTATATGGTATAATGGTAAGGTGGTAAAATTGAAAGAAAAGTAAGAAAATTTAAATAAATATTAATAGATATAGGTGGGTTATAAAATGAAAATAACTTTAGTTAATATAAAAGAAATAATAAATAAATATTCTATATTATTATCAAATTTGTTAACAATAGATGTGGAGATAGTTGATGATAAATTAGTAAGAGTTGCTGCAACAGGAATATATGAAAAAAGAATTGGAGAAAACATAAAAGATCAAGGTTATGTATATAAGAAGGCTTTAGATACAGGAAAAACATTAGTTATAGAAAATCCAGGAAAAGATAAATTATGTGATGAATGTAAAAAAAGAGGAAACTGCAATGAATTTATGGAAATATGTGTACCTATTAAATATGAAGAAACTACATTTGGAGTAATAGGTTTAGTATGTTCCAATGAAGGTCAAAAGGATAAATTGAAAAGCAATTTAGCTATTATGATTAAGTTTTTAGAACAAATAGCTGAATTTATTTCAATTAAAGTAATAGAACAAAATCAAATATTCGAAAATGAGAACAGTATTAAATTTTTCAAAGAAATAGTAAATTCTATAGATGATGGAATTATAACTGTAGATATAAAAAATCAAATTATAACAGCCAATAATAATGCATTAAAGCTATTAAAAGTTAAGCCAAATATTGTAGGTAAAAAAGTTACTATAGAAGAAACAGATGAATATACTCCAAAAGGAGGTATTTATAATTTCAATATTGAGAATGAAAAATTTAAAATTATAGGAAAGGTAGTAGAAAACTATATCAATAATAAAGATTGTAACAAAATAATTATTTTTAAAGAACTAATTACTATTGAAGAAGAGTTAAAAAATAATAGTATTAACTGTGATTCAATAATTGGACAAGCAGATAATATAGTAGAACTTAAAAAGAAAATAAAAAAAGTCTCATATACTGATGCTACAATCTTAATTACAGGAGAAAGTGGCACAGGAAAAGAGTTAGTAGCTAGAGCAGTACATTCTGAAGGTAATAGAAAAAATATGCCATTTATAGCTATAAACTGTGGAGCTATTCCAGAAAATTTATTAGAAAGTGAACTTTTTGGATATGTTAAAGGTGCATTTTCAGGAGCAAGTTCTGGGGGAAGAATAGGAAAATTTGAACTTGCTAATAATGGGGTGATTTTTTTAGATGAAATAGGTGATATGCCGTTATATCTTCAAGTAAAAATTTTAAGAGTATTACAAGAAAAAACCATTGTAAAAATAGGATCAAATAAGTTGATAAATTTAAATATAAGAGTAATAGCAGCTACAAATAAGAACTTAAAAAAACTAGTTGATGAAGGTAAATTTAGAGCAGATTTATATTATAGATTAAATATAATTCCTATTGAAGTTCCAAGCTTAAGGGATAGGGAAGATGATGTTGTATTAATAACTAAAATGTTAGTAGAAAAGTATAATGCAAGATGTAATAAGTATATACATACTATAGACAGGGAATTAATTAAAATATTTAAGGATTATAGTTGGCCAGGAAATATAAGAGAATTAGAAAATATAGTAGAATTTATGGTTAGCTTATCAGGTGAAAATGGGATACTTGAAAAATCTATGTTGCCAACATCCTTTGTACAAAGTTATAATGAGGAACTTAAAAATAGAAATGATGAAATATGTATAGATGATGACATAATGACATTAAAGGAAATAGAAAAGATATATATTAAAAAAGCTTTAGCAAAGTATGGAAATTCAACGAAAAGTAAAATGAAAGTGGCAAAAAAATTAGGTATAGGAATAGCTACTCTTTATAGAAAAATAGAAGAATAAAATACAAATTATCATTATGATAAATTATATTTTATTATGTTAACTTTAGCTAACTAAAATAAGCTTAAAATCAGGCATGTTACAGAATTTAACAGATACAATATATAGGTATATTGGTCTGTTATTTTTTTATGTTCCTTATTATTTTGATAAAAACAATTATCAAAATGATAATTACTTACTTTAAAAATAAAATAAGTGATTAAAATAATGCTGTTAAGCAAGGTATAGGGGGGATTTTTCATAAAAAATGAAAAAAATACTTCTCAGTTTTGGCAAGGTAATTGCTAAAGTAATAGTTAGTGGTGATATATAAATAAAATCATCAAACCAATGATATAAAATAATATTTTCATAAAAAGGCGGGGGAATAACTATGGATTTTAAAAACATTAAGGTAAGAGCAAAGGCTTATGAAGCAGACATGACAAAGTTTTTAAGGGATTTAATTGCTATCCCAGGAGAAAGTGCTAATGAAGAGTTAGTGATAAAAAGAATATCACAAGAAATGGAAAAACTTGGTTTTGATAAAGTTGAAATCGATAAAATGGGAAATGTTTTAGGATATATGGGAACTGGTAAAACTTTAATTGCCTATGATGCACATATTGATACAGTTGGAATAGGTGAGATGAGTAACTGGACATTTGATCCTTATAAAGGATATGAAACAGATGAAGAAATAGGTGGACGTGGAGCGTCTGACCAATTAGGAGGAATAGTTTCTGCAACTTATGGAGCTAAAATAATGAAAGATCTAGATCTTTTATCTGATAAGTACACAGTGTTAGTAACTGGTACAGTACAAGAAGAAGATTGTGATGGATTATGTTGGCAATATATCCACAATGAAGATAAGGTAAAACCAGAATTTGTTGTAATAACTGAACCAACTAATGGAAATATTTATAGAGGTCAACGTGGTCGTATGGAAATAAGAGTTGAAGTTAAGGGCGTATCTTGTCATGGTTCTGCTCCAGAACGTGGAGATAACGCAATTTATAAAATGGTGGATATATTACAAGAGGTTAGAGTATTAAATGATAATTTACACTATGATGAATTCTTAGGCAAAGGAACTGTAACCGTTTCAGAAGTGTTCTATAATTCACCATCTCGTTGTGCAGTAGCAGATATGTGTGCAATTTCTTTAGATCGTAGATTAACTGATGGAGAAACTTTTGAATCAGCATTAGAAGAAGTAAGAAATCTTCCATTTGCTAAAAAATATAATGCAAAAGTAACTATGTATAAATATGAAAGACCAAGTTGGACAAATCTTGTATATCCAACAGATTGTTATTTCCCAACTTGGGTAATACCAGAAGATGCACCAGCAACTAAAGCAATGGTTGAAGCTTATGAAGGCATGTATGGAAAACCACTAGTTGATAAATGGACATTCTCAACTAATGGAGTATCAATAATGGGTAGATATGGAATTCCATGTATAGGATTTGGACCAGGTAAAGAAGAAGAAGCACATGCTCCAAATGAAAAGACTTGGAAAGCTGATTTAGTAAGATGTGCTGCTGTATATGCTGCAGTACCAACAATCTATTGTAAAGATAAATAAAGCTATGTTTTAAGTAAATGCTGATATTATACTACAATATCAACACTATTAGAAACACAAGTTTTAATAAAAAATAAAGAAGAAATATTGGAGGATTTACAATGAGTATAATGGATAAATATATTGATAAATTAAATAAATTAAATTTTGAGAATATGCATGAGAATGATTTCATGCTAACTTGGGAGAAGTCTAATGATGAGCTTGAAGCTGTTTTTACAGTAGCAGAAGCTTTAAGAAAGTTAAGAGAAAATAATGTATCTCCAAAGATATTTGATAGTGGACTTGGAATTTCATTATTTAGGGATAATTCAACAAGAACAAGATTTAGTTTTGCATCTGCATGTAATCTTTTAGGTCTTGAAGTACAAGATTTAGATGAAGGTAAATCACAAGTGGCACATGGAGAAACAGTAAAAGAAACTGCTAACATGATTTCATTTATGGCGGATGTTATTGGTATTCGTGATGATATGTTTATAGGAAAAGGCCATACTTATATGCAAAATGTTTCAGAATATGTTAAAGAAGGTAATGAAAATGGAACATTAGAACAAAGACCAACACTTGTTAACTTACAATGTGATATAGACCATCCGACACAAGCAATGGCAGATACACTTCATTTAATAAACGAACTTGGTGGTGTTGAAAATTTAAAAGGTAAAAAAGTTGCTATGACTTGGGCTTATTCACCATCATATGGTAAGCCACTTTCAGTTCCACAAGGTATTATTGGATTATTAACTAGATTTGGAATGGATGTAGTATTAGCTCACCCAGAAGGTTATGAAGTTATGGGGGAAGTTGAAGAAGTTGCAAAGAAAAATGCAAAAGAATCAGGTGGATCATTTACAAAAACAAATTCTATGGAAGAAGCATTTAAAGATGCTGATATAGTATATCCAAAGAGCTGGGCCCCTTATATTGCAATGGAAAAAAGAACAGATTTATATGCAAAAGGAGATCAAGCTGGTATTGATGAACTAGAAAAAGAATTATTAAAACAAAATGCAGATCATATTGATTGGCAATGTACTGAGGAATTAATGAAGCTTACTAAAGATGGCAAGGCTATCTACATGCATTGTTTACCAGCAGATATTACAGGCGTAAGCTGTGAAGTTGGTGAAGTTGATGCTAGTGTATTTGATAGATATAGAAAATCATTATATAAAGAAGCAAGCTTTAAGCCATATATTATAGCTGCTATGATTTTCCTAAGTAAGGTTAAAAATCCTCAAGAAACTTTAGCTAAATTAGTTGAAAAAGATAAACCACGTCATTTTGAATAGAATTATATTTAGTTGAGAATTGAGAGTGGAAAGTGGAGAGTGAAGGAAAAATTCCAGCATGGAATTTTAAAATATATTATTTTAGAAAGTTTTTATACTTTCAACCAAAACTATCAACTCTCATCTTTCCACTCTCAACTAAAAAGGTGGCATAGCCACTTTGCTTTAAAACATAGATGTTGAGGTGAGAAATATGAAAAAGAAGATTGTAATTGCATTAGGCGGAAATGCATTAGGTAACACTTTAAAAGAACAGATGACTGCTATAAAAACTACTGCCAAAGCAATCGTTGATTTAATTGAAGATGGAAATGAAGTTGTTATTTCTCATGGAAATGGTCCACAAGTTGGAATGATAAATGTAGCTATGAGTGAACTTCATAAATTAGATCCTAAATATTCTATTTGTCCTATGTCAGTTTGTGTTGCTATGAGTCAAGGATATATAGGATATGATTTGCAAAATCAAATTAAAGAAGAATTATTAAATAGAAATATAAACAAGAATGTCTCAACTATTATTACACAAGTTGAAGTAGACTCAAAGGATAAGGCTTTTAAAAATCCAACTAAGCCAATAGGAAGTTTCATGACAAAGGAAGAAGCTGATATTGCTATTAAAAATGGAGATAATGTCATTGAGGATTCTGGTAGAGGTTATAGAAGAATAGTAGCATCACCAAAACCAGTTAGTATTGTGGAAATAGGAACAATAAAGAGTTTAATTAAAGATGGCCAAGTTGTAATTGCTTGTGGTGGAGGTGGAATTCCTGTTATAAAAGAAGGAAATCACTTAAAAGGTGTAGGAGCTGTAATTGATAAAGATTTTGCAAGCTGTACACTTGCCAAAGAGCTTGATGCAGACTGTTTAATTATTTTAACTGCTGTTGAAAAGGTTGCTATAAATTTTGGCAAAGAAAATGAACAATGGTTAGCTGATGTTAATGTAACTGATATGAAAAAATATTTGGAAGAAGGTCATTTTGCACCAGGTTCAATGAAACCAAAGGTAGAAGCTGGAATAGAGTTTGCTTCATCAAAAGAAGGTAGATATTCTTTGATTACTCTTCTTGAAAAAGCAAAGGATGGTATAACTGGAAAGACTGGTACTAGAATAAAGTATTAGTAGGCTTTAAATAAACATTAAGATAGTGTAAAGTACGCTA
>NZ_JAMQHY010000052.1:0-1773 GCF_023845705.1 Clostridium sp. ZBS15 | reverse complement strand
GATAGTGTAAAGTACGCTATGAAAAAATAACACAAAAAATAAAATAACTAGATAATGAATATAAGTTAAAATTAGTAAAAATACACTTAAATTTGAGTATTAGAAAAAGGCCTCCGGCGCCGCAGGCAATGGAAAATATTTTAAATTTTATTTTTTAGGATTTATTTTCTTGCATATGCATAATGGTTTGTTGACCAAGGCTAATAAGAATCTGCCATTTAGCAGGCATATTATCAGCATTATTTAATTGACTAAGCTCATTTAATGGACGCCAGTAGTTGTATGGATGAGGGCGTAAAAAGTTGTAGTAAGCAACCCAAAGAGAAAAACCATAAATAGCACCGTCATCACTTCCGTACCCACAAGTAACGCGGTAAGAAGCCTTGAAAGTCCTATTTAAGCGTTCTACAACTTGTTTAACCCAACGATATTCTTCAGATACTGAATCATCATTAGTAAGTCCTATAACTTGGGTTAAGTCAAATTTTATATCTGATTCTAATTCGAATTGTTGTTTAGCTAAAGGGTAAGCACTATATCCATCAGCAACGAACTTAAGTGTCCTGTTGGCGATAGATTTACACTTATCAAAAGCCATCCTCATAGCTAGAATGCATGGACCAACAGCTCTTGTATCTGATACTTGATAACCTAAGATAGATTTTTTACAAGCATCCATAACAATCCAAACATAATGCTTGATTCCTTTAACTTTAATATAGGTTTCATCAGCAGAAAATATGGTAGAAGGCTTGTAATCAAAAGTATCAACAAATGGCTTTATAACAGCTGCGGCAGTTAATGCGTAATTAGCAACCATAGTGTGTGAGATTTTGATTCCATGCACCTCCGCTAATGCGTGAGCGGTTTGTCTTGTTGAAAGCTTAAGATTAACATGATAAGTCAAACAAAGTCCCAATATATGTGGATTAAACTTCTTAAAACTGAAATTCACAGCATTTTTAGGTAAGTTATATAAATCCATCTTAAAAAAGTTGATTTTGAATTCTCTATAAATATAGTGAAGTTTATATTTGTATTTTTCTTTATCATCTAAATCTTTTGGAATCTTTTTTAAGTTTGTTGCATAATAAGAGCACTTTGAATTATGGCATTTATGTATTTTAAAATGCTTACGTTCTTTCTGTACAGTAAGTGTATGACCACAATAAGGACATTTAAAGACTAAAGGTTTAGTTGCATTATTATTTTTTTTAAATGTAAGACCACAAACTTTACATTGAAACTGACCTTTATTCCCATTGTTGTCATATATGTATTCATGTGGAGCACCACATTTAGGGCATATAGTTGATTCAGGTATAGACTTACCGTTACGTCTTTGGACGGGTTTTAAAACTTTGTTATATTTATGTTTGTAATAAACTAAAAGAAGTTTATAATCTACTTTCTCAAATTTAAGAATTGTAGGTAGCTTATCAACTTTAAACTTTTGATATTCAGGACTATTTGAATCATCAAAGCTCATTTGTTTAAGTGGTATATATTTCGAAATGAATAGTAGCAATTCACAAATAATTTTAACTAAGTATTGATTATATAAAAGTAAATAAGTTATAATTGAATCCATGACAATGACAACCTTTCGTAGTTAATTTGTTTGGTTAGAGATTCAATTTTAACACGAAATTAAGGGGGGCATTGTTTTTTATACAAAAAAAAAGTCGAAGCCGTGATATATAAAGAAAAAAGTAAAAGAGTAGTGGAAACAAGATTAAACTATCTAAAAATAATGGGGGGACTAATTATGAA
>NZ_JAMQHY010000051.1:73386-112605 GCF_023845705.1 Clostridium sp. ZBS15 | reverse complement strand
AATGCGCCACAAGAATCGTTCTTCGGCCATATGAAGGATGAAATTGATTTTAGCAAGTGTCACACTCTTAGTGATGTAATTGATTCTATTGAAGACTAAATAGACTATTACAATAATTATAGATAGCAATGGAACTTAAAAAAGATGACTCCTAACCAATATAGAAATCATCTTTTACTAGCTTCATAACCTTTTAATACTCTGACCTTGACATAGGGTCCTCTTTAGAAATAAGCAAAAATCTACTTTTCTTTATTTTTTCAGAGGTGGTAACAAATCCACAAATGCCATTTATTCCCCAATATGTTTTATCTGATTTTAAAACATTTGGAATAAAACACGCATGTAAGAATTCATGTATTGTAATAAAAATAAAGATAACAGGGATAAATAATAATGTTACTAAATGTAATTCCAATGTAATGTTGAATCCTTCATTGCTTTTTAAGAAATCTTGTAGTGGTGTATATAAGTTATAGAAAATAAACATTTCAATTGCGCCATTTATCAACATAAATGGTGTAGATAATAAAATAGTCCATGTAAAATTAGATGGCTCTTTTATTTTTTTCCAATTGTTTAATGTAAGTTTTTCACTTAACGCCTTATCTGTATCTGGAAGTTTTTTTATGTATTTCATTTAAAGTAATTCCTTTCATTAACAGCTCGTCTACAATTCACTAAGCCATATGTAATTTTTATTTAATTATATCATGTATTTAATACCAAATTATTCAATTCGTAAAGAACATTTTTTATTACTTCTAATATCATATATTTTACCTCTATATTATGTAAATTGTTTATTTAGGATAATTATAACATATTGTAAATATCACATTATTATATTGTTTTACCAACTTATTATTATAATAAAAGTATTCTGTAATAAACGCTTTATTCATATTGGATTTATGTCTAAATATATAAACATAAATCCAAACTAAATAGTGGATAATTTTGTTTTTATATAAAATCATCTAAACTCTCATAAAAAAGCCATCATGCTATAAATTTTATACAGCCATACGTTTTATATCATCTGGAATAATTAAATTTGCTTCTGTTAAAGACTTAATTTCATCGATTGTTGTATAATCACTAATCTCCCTTAAAAATAATCCCTTATCTGTTACTTCAATTACACAAAGTTCTGTAATAATTAAGTTTACTTGTGATTTTGCAGTTAATGGTAATCTACATTTTTTAAGAATTTTAGGTTTTCCCTTTCCAGTATGCTGCATGGCTACAATTACTTTTTTAGCACCTGTTACTAAATCCATAGCTCCACCCATACCTGGCACCATTTTACCTGGAATAATCCAATTAGCTATACTACCTTCCTCATCTACCTCTAAAGCTCCAAGTACAGTAGCATCAACATGTCCACCTCTAATTAATGCAAAGGACATAGAACTATCAAAGAATGCTGCTTCTGGTAATGCTGTTACACATTGTCCACCAGCATTTATTATATTTGCATCTTCATGTCCTGATGTTGGTACTGCACCCATTCCAATCATTCCATTTTCAGATTGAAAGAATACATGCTTGTCTTTTGGTACATAATTTGCAACCAATGTTGGAAGTCCTATTCCAAGGTTTACAAGTTGTCCGTCCTCTAATTCTTTTGCAACCCTTTTTGCAATTATTTGTCTTGCTAATTTACTATCTGTAATCACTTAAATTTCCTCCCTTATTATATAATTTACTAATACACCTGGAGTCATTATATCTTCCCTATTTAATTCTTCAAATTCAACTAAATTTTCAGCTTCCATTATTACAGTATCAGCCGCCATTGCAATATAAGGATTAAAGTTTTTTGTAGTTCCTTTATAACAAGTGTTTCCGAATTCATCTACTATACTTCCCTTTACTAGTGAAACATCTGCTTTTAATGGAAGTTCTAATAAATATTCTTTACCATCAATTAAAATCTTACGTTTTCCCTTTTCTACAATTGTTCCTATTCCTGTTGATGTTAGTACTCCACCTAAACCAGAACCTGCCGCACGTATTCTTTCAATTAATGTTCCTTGTGGAGAAAGTTCCACCTCCATTTCCCCACTATTCATTCTCCTTCCGGTCTCAGGATTTGTCCCTATATGAGAAGCTATTACCTTTTTTACCTGACCATTTACAACTAATTTACCTATGCCTTTATCTGGGTATCCGGTATCGTTTCCTATTATAGTTAGATTTTTTATATTTAAATTTACCAACATATCAATTATGGTTTCAGGACTTCCACAATCTAAGAAACCACCAATCATAATTGTCATTCCATCTTTAAAAATAGACTTTAGATCTTCAAGCTTAACTATTTTATTCATGTTAATATCTCCTTCTTTTTTTAGAATATATAATACTTCATATAAAACTGCTAAATATATTGAAATGATTGTATTGATCTATCATCTAACCTGCAAGTACACATCTTCTTTGTTTTGTAAAATTCCTTGCAGAAGTTATAACTTCACCTGTAGGTCCTGCAATAGTAAAAGTTGTAAAGCCTTCTGTACCTGGAGTATATTTATCTACCAATTCATGCTTTAATATTTTATCTTCATATCTTCCCATGTGTGTTTCATCTAAAATCATTTTTGCTAATATTTCTTTATTCTCCAATGTAGCCTTTCTTATACCTTTTATAATTCTTTCCCTATCTTCTTTTGTATAATAAAGACTTAATTTCTTTTGTGCATAAATTGCCTTTGTAATAGCATTTTCAACTTTT
The DNA here is from genome assembly GCF_023845705.1 of Clostridium sp. ZBS15. NCBI lineage: Bacteria > Bacillati > Bacillota > Clostridia > Eubacteriales > Clostridiaceae > Clostridium > Clostridium sp. ZBS15. The sequence continues at coordinate 109,865 of NZ_JAMQHY010000051.1, read as the reverse complement.
TTAAATACTCCTAGATATGATTCTTTATTATTAGATTTGTCATCTTCAGTTCTTTTTGTAATTTTTAAATCATTTGTTTGCGATAATACTGATAAGTTTCTTTCCATATTGCTCCTCCTCATAGTTATAAAATTTTCACACAAAAACCCATAAGAGCTTTTGATTTGTATTTTTTATTAATTAGACTATATTTTAAACCATATAATATTGTATTATAATGGTGAGTTGGCATTTGAATTTAATTAAAACAAATCATTAATTAAAGCTTTTATTAATTTTTACTATATTGAACTACTTTAGTAAAAATTTCTATAAGATTGAAAAATTTGAGTTATTTGGATATATGGTGCTACTTGAAAATAGTAAGATGTTATAAAAAGTTTTATTAATTATAAAAATACTATAATTTTCTTATTTAATTACTTCTTTGTAAATTTATTGAAATGTTTGTATAAATAGTATATTATCACTAAATTATCCAAAATCAATATTTAAATTCAATAAAATTACTCACAGCTAGATAAAACGTTAACAAAACGAGAGCTGGTTATATATTTTTATATCATAAATTCTAAAGAACAGTTATAGGAAAATTAAAAAAAATATCGAATTTTTTTAATTTTTCTGAAAACCTTTTAATAGATATAAATAATTTTAAGAATTCGTAGTATAAATTGTAGTTTGATAATTCTTTATTATTGCTTTCAAAAATGACTATGTTTTAAACATTTATTAAAACTTTTCTAATTTTCTAAATACTAAAAAAAGAATATGATCTCTATACTAAATAGAAACCATATTCTTAACTTAGATTTTTTAATTATTTATAACAGTTTGCAATTTATTTTATTTATTAATATATTAAATTACTTTTTAAGATAATCATATATAACCTCGGGAGATGGAAGTGTTAAGTCTGTGAGAATATGAGAACTTGAAACTATTTCTTTTACAGGTAAGTCATTAAATGGTGCCATAGCATGATCAAATAATTGTAATCTTGCAGGACCAGTCCATGCCTCATGTACAGTAATGTCTTTAATTTGTGCAGATATTAGCTCACATATTCTTGGAGTTCCATCATAGTTAGGTATAATTTTTAACATAAAATTAGGACGACAAATTTGTTCCTTTGCTTCATTTAGATCTAATTGTTTATGCTTATACCCCATAGTTGCTATTGCTACTCTTAATTTTCCATAATCTAATGTACCAACTAGTGTGTCTGAATCAACAAATAGCTTAGGATAACCAAGTTTTTTAGGATATGCACTAAGTTCTCTTCCAACGGCAATAGCTGGCTGATTATCTAAATACATCATATGCAAATAGTCACCCTTTTTACCATTATAGCTTACTGGTATAGCTTGTCCACATTCTGTATAAGATCCCAATCCACTTGTATCAGGCATAGCCATCATTTCAAATCTAACTAAAGGATCATCTCCTAATTCTAAAGGTTCTGGTACAACCTTGCGTAAAGCATCAGCATCAGTACGGTATATAATATTAAAATATTCACGGTTATGGAACCTGTAAGGTCCTCTTGGGAATGCTGGAGCTGTTAGTGGTGTTGTAATTTGTTTAGATACTTCACTTTTTAACATAACTATTCATCTTCTTACCTTAAATATTTGACATTCTCATTTTAACTTAATTGTATTTTTAAATTATAATGTCATTATAGTATAAATGCTATAGATAGATACTAAATCTTAATACTACAATTTCATATTACTCTAAAACACAGCTTATAATTAAAATTGAGATTTAAGATTTATTAAATGGAAATGAATCTTTGGATATGTCATTACCCTTTAAAAAGATTAATACGTAATGTAGAAATAACTGAATTATAAATAAACCAATTATTTTTACATTATGAATAACCTAAAATATTAGTCTTAATAAAATATATCATACTATCCATTTAAAGTAAAATAATAAATAAATTTACAAATAAAATATCTATATTTCAAGTTAATAAACTTTATTATTCCATTCCCATAGTTTCCAAATCTGTATTCTTTCCAAAAGTGCAATAATTCAGATTATAATTATTCTATTTCCACTGCTAATTCTTCTAAAGAATATTTTTTATTGCATTTTGGACAATAATAAAAAATTTTAACTTTATACGTTTCTACATCTGATACATACCCATCTATATTTGTATTCCTTACTATACCTTTATACTCTTCACTAGTATTTTTTTTCATTTTTGCTCCACAAACTTTACAATTTTTCTTATATACTAAAAAATATTTTAATTCTCCAAATCCAAATGACCATTCTTTTCCTTTTACTTTTGGTACATTATATCTTGCATAAAACATATTGCAAACCCTAACTCCAATAAATATTAAAGTTCCCATAAGTACAGTTGCCCCTAATATCGTCAAAAACAGTAAACCATATTGACTAAGCGTTAATCTACGTGTATTTTCAAACAGCACTTTCTTTATATAGTTGATTCGAAAAATATAGAGTATAAATGTGAATTTCAAGATTTTCTTATATTCTTTATTGTTTATTATCTTCTTTATTAAATTATTCATAATTATTTTGTTCTCCCTGTTACTTCTTATAACTTTACTTAAATTGTAAGCCTTTCTCTTTTAACTGTTTATTTAATTTATAACACCCAATCTTAACTTAAAACTTATTTTTCTAATCCACATTTCTTATATATTTCTAAAATTATTGGTTGTTTTCCTTTAATATAAGAATCTATATCTTCAGGATATTTTAATGCCATCTTTTTTTTAATAACACTATACCTATCTTTATCTTCTTTATGCTTTCTTAGATAATCTCTAAAAGTAACATGACGATATAACTCTTTATTGTCTTTACCACATACATATAAATGATGTACCATCAAATGTGGTTTATTTGAATATTTAAACGCTTCTCTACCATATATTCCCAAATCGCCTTCATGAATATAACCAAGGGTTTCCAATGCTTTTTTAACTTCATCAAAATTTCTATCAATCACAATATCAATATCTATAATTGGCTTTGCTGCTAATCCTTCCACAGATGTGCTTCCTACATGCTCAATTGAAATAATTTTTCCAAATAAAACTGCTAATAATTCATCTTTTATACTTTCAAAACTCTCTTTCCATTTTGGATTATAATCTTCTACTATTACATGTTTAGTTATCATCAAAAATTTTCCTTCCAAATTAGAATTTATATAAATCTACTAATTTAATCCAATATCTTTGAGTTATAGTATTATCATTTGGGTCAAATATTTCGTTTTCTAATACTCCACCGTTTGAAATAATAGTCTTAGCAGATGCAATATTCTCTTTATCACAAGTAATTAGAACTTCTTTTATGTTCAATTCAATGGATTTTTTTAATGCTAATTTTAACATTTCTGTTGCATATCCTTTTCTTCTTTCTAATTTTCTAACACTATATCCAATATGCCCTCCAAAATTTAATAAATATTCATTTAACCTATGTCTAATATCAATCATTCCAATTAATTTTCCACTTTTATCTAAAGCGAGATATGTTGTCGCTGGTACCAAACCGTCTCTAACAGTTTCCTCATTTAAATTGTCCTTAAAAGCCTTATACCACTCTTCAAATGATTTTGAATTTGCCAATCCTGCTGAGCCATCTATACTATCTCCATTTTTAATAAACTCTTTTTTATAGTCCATTAAAATTTCTTTATATTCGACATTTGGCAAAACTAATTTCAGTCTATTCATTTTATTACCTCCAAATCCATTATTACTTGTAACACTTTAAAATAATTATTGTTCGTACTGAATTAAACTATTCTACAAATTTACTATTTATATACTCAACCTAAAACTATTGTTTTAATTAGTGTCTATGGCTAATTTATCAAAAACTTTCATCACATATGAGTTTCCATCTTTTTGCTTTGAATAAAAAATAAAAGTTTCCCAAAAATCTAAATTTATAATAAACTGATACTCTCCTATTGAAAATTCCTGCAAATATTCATCTTGCATAGCCAGATTCATATCAATTGATCCTTCTAAAACTTTATTTTTATATAAAAATTGTAATACTTCTATTAATTTATTTATATCCTGATGATTTGCACTGTACTTTACAATGGAAATCGTATCACTCCCTGCAACTTTATGTACTTCCCAACCATTATTAGCTTTTTTAATTATCTTATACATGTTATCTATCTCACCCACAACTTACTGTTTGTATTTAGCTATTTAACAAGTAATATCTTTTTATTTAGATTAAATTGATACTTATTTTATAATTTTCCCCATGATAATTTCATCACGGTATGTTCCATCTTTAAGTTTATATGCATTCTTTGTAGTACCCCAAACTTCAAATCCATACTTTTTATATAAAACTTTTGCTTTTTTATTATCTGCAAATACACTAAGTTCAATTTGCTCATATCCCATCTTTTTTGCTTGTTCAATTATGGTTTTAATAAGTATACTTCCAATACTATTGTTCCAATATTTTTCTTTAATAGAAATTCCAAATACTGCTCTATGTTTAAGTTTAAGATGATTTCTCACACAGGTAATACTAGCATTACCTGCAAGTTCATCATTTACAAATGCAGCAATCATTATGTCTTTATCACTAATCAAATTGTTCTTAAGGTGCTCTCTTTCTTTATTAACCGTAGTTCTAATTTCTTCAGGATATCTAACCATGAAATATGTTTCTTTTGATGTCATTTTTAAATATTCAATCATTTTTTCTGCATCCTGTTCATCTGGGCTTCTTAAAATGCATTCTGTTCCATCTTTTAATTCTACTTTAATTTCTCCAAATTTCATTATCATTGTCTCCTTATAATTTAAATCACCTTTTTATTCTTTTGCCCACTTTTTACATTGTTCAATTTTAGGAATTGGATTAAATCCCTGTTCTGCGCCCATTGTTGAGAGCATTTCACAAGGAAAATCTATACATTTTCCACAATGGTCTAATTGATTTCCCTCACAGCAAGACTTAACACCACATTGTCCTCCCCAAAAAGGTTTTTTCATTTTTATACATCCAGTGCAATGTACTTCGTTTTTTCTTTTACATTGATTACAACAAACTCCACATCTTGATTCAAACATATCATATGCCTCCAATAATTTATATTTTATATAGATAAATTACTATTTAAAGTACTCAACCTTAAATTTAAAAATTATTTTTTCTTTTTTACCTTTGGAGTAGGAAGTTCTTCATACATCTCCGTAATCAATCTACATAAGAATTCTTTGTTATCAACATTATCAATCAAAAGCATTGGTTTTGCACCATCATAAGGCAATTCCTCAGTTGCCTCTGTCATCAACTGTCTACTCACTTTGGTTATCTTAACCAAAAAACGATCATCATATATTCCTCCAAAAATCTTTCCTTGAAAATATAAAATATATTCTCCCATCATTTTTCTATAAGAAATATTGTTCAATAATGAAATCTAAATATTCTTGACTAGAAGCCATATCTTATTTCCTCCACAAATTACTATTTGTCTGTGAATTATATAAAAAATATTTTATTCACACTTTATTTAAATCTACTATTCCGAATTAATTATAACATATATTGTAATTTAAATATTATTCATATATTGATTAATNNATTAATCAATATATGAATAAACAAAGGGGAGGGGATCTCCATAAAAAAGAAAAATATAATTATAATTTTCTTTCCAGCAATATTAATGAGCCTATTAACAGTAATCTCATTTACTAATATGGATGTCTACAATACAAAGGGAATAGATTTTAAAGGACTTTTTATAATATCATTACTTTTACTATTTCCATTATTATTTTTAATACAAGGAATTTTATGTGCTGTAAATAATACAAATATAGTTAATCTAATATTTTCATTTGGAGTGTCTATGTTAGATTATATAATATTGATGAAAATATATTTAAATGATTCAGCATTTGAATATGTTTTAATTTACTCAGTATTATGGATAATTGGATATACAATAACTTATATTGTTAAAAAAATAAAATCATCTAAAAGTAACTAAATTTACATAATTAAAATTCTTAAAGTGGACAATCATGTGATTGTCCACTTTAATCATAATTCATTTATCAACATTGCTTTAAAATACACCCTAATTTAAAAACATTTAATTAATATTCATAACTATTCTTTTGAGTTTTCTTTAAAGCTGAAACAAGTACATTTACGCACTTTTCTATATCACTGTCACTAGACATGTTATTTCCCAAATTAATAAGTAACGCATTTTTAGATAAATCCTGATTAAAGCATAACTTACCACGATTATACGAAATTATTTCTGCTTTAATTTCATTTGAACTATTTATATTTTGTAATAAATTTTCAGCAAATACCTTATTATTCTCATAATAAGGACTATTTTTAGCAAGAACTAATGTTATCTTTTTTTTATCACATTTAATACTATTTACTGCATCTCCATGTATATCTAATAAAATATTACTTGAATAATCTTTAACATCTGCTTTTATTAAATCACGTGAATTTTGATATGATTCAGTATATTCTTAGGAGCCTTGCACTTGATAAAATTAAAATATTTATTTATATATGTCGTATATATTTGACATAAAGTAACTTTTATAATAATATAGAAATATGGAGGTGATTATATGGGACGAAATATTCCTATAAAAGTTGCTCGTGCTCAACTTGATATGACGCAAAAACAACTTGCTGAAAAAGTTGGAATTTCTAGGCAAACAATGAATGCTATTGAACAGGGCGATTATAATCCAACGATTAAGCTATGCCGAGCCATTTGCAGAGCATTGGGAAAAGGACTAGATGATTTATTTTGGGAGGAAGAAAATGATGAATAAAAGAAAAAATAAATTAGATGAAATGCAAGAACAAAAACTTTTAAAAATTGAACGAAATGGCATGTGGTTTGTATTTTGGGGACTCTTTGCCACTATCCTCATTCAATCATCAATTGGTAAAGGAGATATTATAGGTGAGTTGATTGTATTCATGTGCCTTTCTATATACATTGTTTTTGCATGCTTGAAAAATGGAATTTGGGATAGAAAATTAGAAGCAAACATAAAAACTAATATCATTGTCAGTTCAATATCAGGTGTTTTATGTGGTGTAACGTCTTTTATATCTTCATATTTGAAATATGAAAAATTACTAAATTCAATCGCTACAGGAATAATTATGTTAATTTCAGTTTTTGCTTTAGCCTTTGTTACATTAACTGTATTTTCATCAATCTATAAAAAAAGAGTCAAAAAGATTGAAGAGAATTGTGAATCAAAGTCTGATGAGGCTAATTAAAAAAAACATAAAAGGACGGTAATTAATTTCCATCCTTTTATGTTTTTAACTATATTATTTTACCTCGCTGTAGCAATTATTTTTTCTCCATTCTCTTCAAACTCACTAATCAAACTTTTTCACTCAGTTTTATAACTACTTGTTAATGTAATAAGTTTCAATTTAATACACCCCCTGCTGTAAATAATCCGTGCAATAAATTAAAATCTTTCATTAAAAAATTTTGTAATACCATTTATCCCTTTTATAGCATTAATATGATTAATTGCTACTTCCTCATTATCATATTCATATATACCTTTTTTCTCAAAATCAGGGTGTTCCATATGATAAACTTTATTGTTTAAATAGTAAAGTAAAAAATGGAGATTTTATTTTCTTATAGAAATCAATCTTTTCAAACCCATTTTGGAGATAACATTTTATTGCACGTATGTTAAATGAACGTACTTCTAATATAATATCTTTGTTAAAATTCATCAAATTTATCAAAAAAAATAAAAAATCCTCCAAGATAAAATGAAAGATTTTTTAATATATTTTTTTGATTTTATACAAGTTATATCATTTATATGATATCTTTCATTTAGTTACTTTTTTAATTCTTCAAAATTAAATCTAGGTAATAAATATATTGGAATTGTATATATTTTATTGGCAATTCCACCTTTTGTTAATCCTTTAAAATAAACTGCAAAATCTATTTTTCCATTTGCTAATGATTTAGTTATGGTATTTCCTATATTTTTCCCTGATTTAACTTCTATACCATAAACATATCCATTTTCTCTATTTCTATAAACAAAATCTAACTCACCATCGCCATATACTGCAAACATAGAAGCCAAAGGTATTTTTTCTGTTAAACAATGATATACAAAGGTTTGATTTAATACCCCTTCAGTTTCTGATACTAATATATTAGCTTTTTCCAGGATATAATTTGCCATACCTACATCAGAAAGAAAATACCTTTGACTTTTCTTTACATTAGTAAAATCAAAGTCTATGAGCTTATCGCAATCTTTAACAAATTTTGAAGTATAAAACCATTGTAATACTCTATTAGTATTTTCTTTTGTTATGTTACTTGAATATTGTTTAGTAATAATCTGCTTTAATTCTTCAGCATAACTGTCTTCTTTAAATCCTTTTTTACTACTTGTAAGAGTTTTTATTATTGCAGTTACACAATCTTCAAAAATTCTAGCATTTAATATATCACCATCAAAGTATCTTGCAGATTCTTCGCAAAATACCCTTAACAATTTTTCAAATAAATTATTAATATTGTCTAAGTTGTTTTTTAAATACTCACAGACTACTTTAGGGTATCCACCTACTTTGCAATAATCTTTATATTTATCATATATAACCTTATAGTCTTCTTTAGCTGATTTTCCATATAAGTCTAAAGATTCATATGTTTTTTCTAAGTTAAGAGCACTAATAAACTCTGTAAATGATAATGGCTTTATCTCTAAGAAGTCCACATCCCCCATTGGAGACCAAAATTCCTTTTGCATTACAACTCTTCCTAAATAACTTCCTGTCATAATAAAATGTGTATTAAATTCTCTTGCAAATTGCCTTATCATATTATATATTTTATAAGATTCTTGTATTTCATCTATTATAATTATGCATTCTTCATTATCTTTAAAGTTTTTAGAATATCTCTTAAACATTTCTTTTAAAGAATTTATGTTTTCTCTATCTAATTTCCCTGTTAATCGTTCTTCTTTTATTACATCATAAATTGCAAGTAAATCCTCGCCAGTTTCTTCTAACAAATTAATATAAATTATATGCTTATAATTTTCATTAGCAAACTTTTTTACTAAGTAAGTCTTTCCAACTTGTCTTGCACCTTCTACTAATAATACTTTATTAGTATGACTGTTTTTCCATTCTAATAATTTATTATAAGCATGCCTTTTCAAGTCTATTGATTTTTCTTCCATATCATCACTTCCTTACTTTTAAACCTTACAAAATCATTATATACTAATTATTTTTTTCTTTAAACCAAATTATTCCCATACTTATTATAATCAATAAAATAGAAATAATTATATTAATGGCATCAGTTGTCTAATTAATCTTAAATTAACTGTTGCTATCTTAAAAAATATTCTTTAACTATTTGAGGTATACTAGCACTTGAAACAAAGAGATTAGATAATTAGGATGAAAATACTGCAATTAAGATTGTAAGAAGTATCAATAATCCAATGCCATATTTTAAAGAAGTCTTTAGGTAATATTGATTTAATTTTCCTATTTCTCCATAACATAGTTTATTAATATAATACCTTTTCTCTCAATCTGCTGTTCTTTAATAACTTTATAACCTCGTTTTTCAAAAAAAGGTTTTGCAGTAATTGAAGCATGGGTACTAATTTTATCCATACAAACATATTTTTCCAGTTTATCGCAAATTGCTGTTGCAATTCCTTTGTTTTGGTAATCCTTATGAACAAACAGTCTATCTAAATATCCATTATTATCGATATCTCCGAATCCGACTATAACATTATCTTCAATGGCAACAACTGTAAAATGTTCTAAAAAGGATTTATTCCATTCCTTTAAATCTATACTTCCCGTTGCCCATACATTTAACTGTTCTTCTGTATAGTCTTTTGCATTGACTAAATGAACTGTATTGTAAAATAATTCGGCTAATACCATACAATCTAATGGTTTATATTTTCTTATAATCATGTCTTTTCCTTTCCGAATACCGATTTGCCAGACTAATATACTTAAATTGGCAGTTTAGTGTTATGTTTATATTGTAAAACTATGAAATTAAAAAATAATAATTAACTACTTTTTATTTTTTAATAATTCTAATTGGAGAAAAAATTTAAGGAGTAAATATTTTTATTCCTTTTTATATTCTTTGTAAGGCAACCGAATTACAGCTCCTGTATCATCAAATTTATAATTTGTATTCTCAATAGCAGGCTTTCTATAAGCTAGATTCATTCCAACCTTATAAAGAGCTTCAGCATTAGCACCAGGATCTTGGATAACTGTACCTGTCATATATCCTTTATTAACCAATTCAATAGCTTCTGGTATTCCATCAATTCCAACAACTGGAATAGTCATTGATTTATTACCTTTGTTATACCCATATTTTTGTAAGGCTTCAATAGCACCTATCGCCATAGAATCATTATTTGAAATTATAGCTTCAATTTTGTTGCCGTATTTTAAAAATAGAGATTCAATAGCCTCTTTAGCTAAATCTTTACTCCACTCACCATTGACTGATGCAAGTTCTTCTGTTTTTACTCCAGCTTCATTAAGTGTTGAAAGAGCATACTTTGTTCTTTGATTTACTATTGGGTCACCAATTCTACCTTTTAACATAATATACTGCAATATGTTATCGCGATTTTTATCTATAGTTTCTTTATGATCCATCCATTCATCAGCAAGAATTTTTCCCTCTAGAATACCAGAGTTTTCACCAGAACTTGCTATAAAGACACCATAACGTCCAATAAACTTTATTAAATTTTCATCTGGCTCTCCAAATAAAATTAATGGAATATTTTCTTTAATTATTTTATATAGAGTATCTCCTACTTCATCTAATTTTAAAGTATGTAAATTCACAATTAAAAGATCAAAATTTTCTTTAATAGCTTTATCAATACTTTCATTTTGTATAGCTTGATTTTCTTTTGCATTAAAAAAAGTAAATTCAACTTTATCTTGATTTTCTTTTTGAATAGTTTCTAAATTTTGTTTTACAAGAGAAAGATAGTCATCAAAGTTATGTAGGAATACTCCTATTTTAATAGGAGCTCTTTTATTAAAATTTGAATTAGCACATGCATTATTTTTAGAAATTTCTATTGGTAAAACCATTATAATAACTAAAATCATAATAAATATTAATAATTTCTTTAAAATTTTCATTGCAATCCTCCATAATATTTATTTAATTAATCTTATAATGTGTTTTTAATGAGAAAATATTCTATTATATTTATTCAACAACCTATAATAAAATATAAATAAATATAATGTTTTTACTATACTATCCAAATACTTAAATAAGTGAGGGAGTAAGTACAAATAAGATATTATTTATTTGGCTACTTTTATTTATAAATTTATGCTTTACATTAGGAGGAATGCGTACAACATCTCCTTCTTCTAAAAAATACTCTATACCTTCCAATTCAACATATACCTGACCTTTCATAACAACAGCAATTTCTTCTTTATCAATGTGTGAATAATGACTTTCAGTTGTACTTGAATGAGAATTTAAATCCATCATTAATAGCTCAATATGTGCTTTCATAAAATCTGGTGTTAATACATCATAAACAATATGATCATTATTTTCACGATAAATTTTTTTACGATCTTTTTTCTTTGAAATTAGTGAATCAGTATCAATATCATTAATGAAAAGTGTAAAAAGTGGTACATTTAATGCTTTTGCAATTAGTTCCAATACATTTAGTGATGGATTTGCCTGTCCTCGTTCAATTTGGCTAATAAGCGATGTGCTAATACCTGAATAATCTGCAAATTCTCGAATAGTCATACCATTCTTCTTACGATAACTAAGTATAGTTTGACCTAAACGTTGGTAATTCATAGTATGATCTCCTTTCAATAATAATGTATTTTTTATCTGTTTTGTGCTAACATATTAAACATCTAAAATAAAGCTACTTTTCATAACACAAATATAATATAATCATCTTGTACATTATATTATACATATTTTTTTATAATAAACAAAAGGAGATAGATTAATGAAATCACGAATTAGTAGATATTTAGCTTTATTTTTTGGAGTATTTGCACTATCGACTTCAGCCATTTTTGTAAAATTAGCAGATGCTCCTTCATCAGTCATAGCATTTTATAGGTTATTTTTTTCAACATTAATACTTTTACCATTTTTATTATTTAGCAATAAAAATCGCCAAGAATTACTTTCACTGTCAAAAAGACAATGGGGGGTTGGTCTATTATCAGGCTTATTTTTAGCAATTCATTATGTTTTATGGTTTGAATCACTAAATTATACATCCATTGCAAGTTCAACAGTTATAGTTACATTGCAACCACTCTTTTCGATATCTGGTGGATATTTTTTATTTAAAGAACGTTTCAGTAAAGGAGCCTTAACTGGTTGCTTTATCGCAATCATTGGTTGTTTTATTATAGGATGGGGAGATTTTCAAGTAAGTAATCAAGCCTTCTTTGGTGATTTACTTGCCTTTATAGCAGCAGGTATGATTACTTGTTATTTTTTCGTTGGTCATTATGTTAGAAAAAATTTATCACTTGTTCCTTATTCAATAATTGGATATTCAAGTAGTGCACTTTTTTTAGCTGTTTATGCTTATAGTCAGCAAGTATCTTTTATTCATTATTCTTTACATACATGGTACTACTTTATTGGTCTAGCATTTATTGCAACTATTTTTGGACAAACCATTTTAAATTGGTTGTTAAAATGGTTAAGTACATCAGTTATATCAATGAGTATTTTAGGGGAGACAATAGGAACTTGCATTCTCGCTTATTTCATTTTAGATGAGATTGTTTCTTTACAGCAAGGCATAGGTATAATGCTGATTCTATTGGGTCTTGCCTTGTTTTTATTCCAGAAAAAATAATAGTTAGATAATTTATAGATAAGTATTGGTAAATTTTCAACTAAAAAAAGAACTTACCTCAAATGTATTTTATCATCTATGTTTATTTCAAATTGTCCTTCAGTAACTATAATGTATTCATCAACACCATCATTATGAGGAGTAGATATATGATTACAACCTAGTTCTAATTCTATAGTAAATATTTCGAAGCCCTTATTTACATCAAACGGAAATATAGTACCAATATGAAGTTTAAAATATTCATAAAATGAAATACCTAGAATTAACTTTAAATACGTTAATTCCAGGTATTTTTATATTTACTTTAATAATTCTACTTAATTTTGCTAAAAAACATCACATATAATGCTGCCATTATATGTGATATTAAATTTATCTGATCTACTCTATTGTAATATCAATTTTGCTACCTTTTTCACCACCAAACATTATATAACCACCACCTGATAATGTTGCAGTATTATTTTTAGTTAATGCGCTTTGGTTTGTACATACACCGTCTTTTGTATATACTAAAAATCCACTATTTTCAGGTAATTCTACTGTAAGTTTTTTTCCTTCTAAATTATCATTGACCTTATACCATATATTGTATCCATCATCTTTTATAGTACAACTGCTGTTACCTTTTATGATTTCTTTTAGACCATCTTGACTAATTAATATATTTTCAGCTGCTTTCATATATTCAATATTATTTTCTTTAAAGAAATTACAATCAAATGTATCCCTTCCTGCCATTACAGGAACTTCAATAACACTAATAGAATTATTTGCATCTATGATTTTGTTAGACATTTGATAACCATTATTAAAATTAACAGTTATAAAAGCTGGCAAAGCACTAAATATTTCAGAATTATACTTATCTGTTAGATTAAAATATTTATTGTTATTTCTATCTTCCCAGGCTTTACTTACTTCTACTGTTAACTTATTTTCCTCTAATTTTTGTCCCATATATTGTGCCACTGCTGTTTCTCCAACTCCTGGCAATTTTATATACGAATCAGATCTTAAGTAAATCTTACCGTCCTTACTTTCAAAAGTAATTTTTTCACTACCATCTTTTTTCAAAAATACTCCGTTACCATTATAAATATATTCTGTATCCTGTGCTTTCGCTAAAAGTGATGTATTTGAAACTGTCATTGTACCATTTTCATTCATCTTTACATTGATAATTTGTCCTGATGCACCATATGTTCCTTCATACTTTTTAATATCATCATCTATTAAGGTTTTAGTTGGCTTATCAAAAGATTTATCACTTTTTATTTCTTGAATAATACCCTTTTCTTTTAAAGCATCAAGTAACATATTGCAAGCTAAGACCTCATTATATAAGCTACTTCCACCTGTTGAGGATACTGCTACAACCATATTATACTCTGGTAATATAACAGTAGCATTGTGATAAAGTAATGTATCTCCGCCTTTTGCAATAGCTTTTATACCATATTGACTAAATGGAAATATATCTGTTCCATCAAAGCCAAGTCCATAGTTAAAAATATTTTCAGTATTATCTATGTTATCTAACCACAAACCGTTTTTGTATTCACCACTTATCATCTGATTAACAGAATTTGCTGAAAGCAATGTACCATTCTTTGTGAATATATTCCCAAATTTACACAAGTCTTGTGTTGTTGAATATATCCCACCTGCACCAATTATGTTTGTACTATCTGGTGGTGTATCTACTGTAGGTGCAATTGTACTATAAGTTTTTGCAAGCTTATCTCTATTAAATCCATCTTGTGTAGTTTTTGTATTATCCATTTTTAATGGTATTGTTATATTATCATGAATGAAATCTGTAAAGCTTTGTCCACTTACTTTTTCAACCAATATTTCCGCAAGTGTAAATCCATCATTACAATACACAGAAAATTTACCTGGTTCAGCTTTTAATCTTTGAGTTTTTAATTGCTCTAATAATTTATCATGGGCAATTGTATCATTATCATCCCATAAGATTGTTCTTGAATATGCACTCCCCATAATTCCTGATGAATGATTAAGCAACATTCTAGTCGTTATTTTTTTATATCTTTCATCTTTCATTACAAACTCTGGAATATAATTTACAATAGGCTTGTCTAAATTAACTTTTTTCATATCTACTAATTTCATTATAGCAGCTGCTGTAAAAGTCTTAGATGTTGAACCAATCCCATACATAGTATCACTAGTTATACTCCTATTACTATTTTTACTATATACCCCACTACTTCCTGATGATATTATATTACCATCATCCATAATTGTATATTGAACACTTGTTACACCATACTTTTCAACAAGCGTATTTGCCTTTTCTTTAATTGTTCCATTTACATTAATAGAATAATTAGAATCACTCTTTTCTAATGTGTTGATTGCAGCATTAACAGGTTTATTTCTATCTCCACATACTAAAGTAAGTTGCGTTGCTAGAAGTAGTGCTAACAGTTTTGAAAATTTTTTCATTAAGTTTACCTCCGAACTTTCTATATGTTTAATTTGTTATTTAATTTTAATAATTGTATTTATTTAATATTCAATTAGTTTGAGTAATTTGAATAAATACCTATATTTTTATATTATTAATTTTACCATATAATATATTTTTTGTATGTATAGGTTTATAACGTAAAAGTTATCTATGTGTATGTAAATCTATCACTATAAATCGCAAATCTATAATAAAACAAAAGGTAGAGACCTTTTATTTAATCTCTACCTTTCATTAAACGACCTTAAAAACAAATTCTTAATATATTCATTTTAATATAACAATTGTCTCTTTATCCATAAAGTTCACTACTTTTCCATAAGTATCAATGATTTCTTTCTCCTCTTCTCTCAGAGATTCATAGTTCTTTTTTAATGTCATTTTAAATTCCTATACTCACTTTCAAGAATGCTCATATTGAGCAATGACCAATATTGTTCATTTATTTTTCTACATTCTCTAAAACTTCCTTCAATATTAAATCCTGCTTTTTTATAACACGTAATTGCAGATACATTAAAATCGAATACCCCTAAATCAATTCTATGAAGATTTAATTTATTAAATGCAGTGTCCAAAATTTCTATCTTTTTCTTTAATATTTTTCTTCCTTAATTATATATCTTAAAAGAATTATAAATGAAAATATGATAAGTGTATTTTGAAAAATATAAAATATAGATCCCTTAACTTCAGATTCTTCATCCAATAAATTTGAAGCTGGCCAAAATGACATAAACGTAAGAACACCATAAGTTCCTACAATTATTTTAAGAATTAAGTTCATATTAGACAAATATGTCCAAGAAAAAGCTCCAAAACTTAGAGTAAATGCAAATATATAATTTAATATTCTTACAAAAATATTAGATTTCCCTATATCTTGCCACCAAAATATTATTAAAAGTTTCTTTACAACTAAAAGTGCTCTTTTCATACTGTCCTCCATTTTTATCTAAATATTATTAGTACTATTCCTAAAATACTTACTGATTTTAAATTCACTTAACTTCTCCAATTCGTTTAGAATAAAGTTCTGCCCACGCTTTTATTTTCATCAATACTTTTATTTCACTACTGGATCTGCGGTTCAGTTCCTACAATTTTATATTTACATTCTTCTTTTATACTTAAATACATTACATTTTGTAAATATAGATAATTTACTTTTTAGTTTAATTCGCTCTATTTTTATATTACTAATTATTACAAAATATGTTATACTTGTATAGCAACTTTTTTAATTTATGTAAATACAAGGAGGTAATTATGGAAGAAAGACTTAATCAAAGCCTTCCAGAACCAGAATTAATTGCAGAAAGTAGACGAACCTTAAATATTATACAAGCTGTATTAATAGCTTTTAGGGTTATAATCATTTTATTTTATGTTATATTATCAATTTTTGGATTAGAAGATATGTATGATGGCATTGCACAAGGCCTTTTAGAAATAGGCGTACTATTCTTCTTTTTACATACAATAAAAAATGGACATAAAAAAATTGCTATACTTCCTCTACTAGGTGGTATCGTATCTTTTAAATTTATATCCGAAAGTTTTAGTTCATCTAATGGTGATATTTTTTTAACACTTCTTAGTTGTTACATAGCACTTATGGGAATGTTCCAATTAGTATCTATGGCTTACATTCTTATAAGTAAAAGAATTGAATTTTATTGTTATTATGTTTTATACAATAAGAAAAATTAAAAATCACATAATTTAAACTTGTTCATTATGTAAACAAGCAGTCTACTGTTTTATTTAAAACTTAGACTGCTTATTTAAATTTAAAATTCTAAAATCATATCATACCATTCAGCTCCACCATGTACTGATTTAGATATACCTTGATTTTTATATCCAAACTTTGTGTAATAATGAATAAGCTTTTCTTTACAAGTTAAAATAACACCTTTTCTCCCTGCTAATCTTGATATTTCTATCATATAATTCATCAACTTAGCTGCAATTCCTTGATTACGATACTCTGGTATAACATCAAGTCCAAAAACTGTTTGGTAATCTCCATATGGAATATGTAATCTAGAATCTTCAAAGAGTTCATCATATATAACAGTTTCATTTATGACACACCCATTAATAAAACCAATTATTCTTCTATCTATTTCTGCTACAAAAAAACTTTCAGGAAATGTTTTAATACGTTCTTCAAAAGATTTTTTAGTCGCTGCTTCTGTATGTGGAAAACAGATTGCCTCCACTTTTGTTACCGAATCTAAATCCTCTATAGATACTTGTCTAATTTTAATATCCATTAATGCTCTTCCTCTCATTCTTATTGTTTTATTACTAATATTATGCTTATCACTATATTTTATTAAAACTATATATTGACTAATAATTTAGATAATTCACCATCTACTATTTCTAAATGTATATACCATGAACTTTTTCCTTTATATTATCAATCTGTTTTTTCTATTCTGTAATAACATAATTTATGATTTTTTCATCTTTAATCCTAGTGCTATAAATTACTATTACAAATTAATTATAACATATATTGTAAATATATTATTATTTAATAAATATTGTGAAACAGAAAATGCAAATTCATATTATCAACTTACTTATATCGCTTACTAAAAAATACCACATTATTCATTTATAAAAATCAAATAATATGGTATCTCACCTTATCTATAAAAAGATTAATAATATCTTGTGCAAACTTCTCTTGTAAAACCATAATCAATTATTACAAATCTTCCATTAATCATTCCCCAGCTACTTTCCCTCTTCAAATCATTCAATAGTAAATTATAGTGCCTCAAAATATTGTTTAGTTCTTTTAAACTAAACAATCCTCTTTTCCCTCTAACATTGAAGTACTTCCATACATCTGAAATGTTATATATCTTGTCTGCCTTTTCCATTATTAACAGGTTAAAGTTATTTGAAACATCTACAACTTTTGCAAATAGACCTGAATTATCATAATGCGAAATATTATACTCAGATTTATTTTGTGCAATTCCAGCTCTATTTTTTGCTACTTTGATTACATATCCATTTCCCAAATCAAATACGTCTCTACTAGAACCAGAACCAATATATCTATAATATCCTCGCTTTATATTAAACACAATTCCATTAAACATACTATTCATTTTAGACACCTGCTTTATGGTAATCACTTTATATTCATTAGTAAATATTCTATATATTATATATTATTCGTTCTACAAACAATTGGTTCAACCTGCTATTATAACACATTTTGTAAAATAGAATAGGTAAGGCTTTGAAGTAATCTCTACCTTTTCCCCTCCTCCACACCGTACACGAGAGTTTCCAACTCATACGGCGTTCCATCAATATTTACTTATATATTTATATTATACAATTTCCAACCTTTGAACGAAGTTTGTTGAGCCTTTTCAAGCTTGTTTCATCTAAGTTTAATATAATTTTATATTTTTCTATAATCTCTGTTGCTACGGCGTGAATTAATTTATGAACATCCTTTAATACAAAAGTAAGATTTTTATATTCATCTTTTCCGCCTAGTTTTTTAGGTTTTTTATGATGACATTCCATATTTCCTATTTCTAGAATTTCACTAGTTACACTACACTTGCCATTTTGAGCTACATACAATGATATTCTATTATCATTATATTCTGTTGTTTGCCCTTGCACAGGATTTTCCATAATATAATGCAAAATTTTATGATTTATCTCTTTTAAATTATCATGGATTCTTTTTCTTCCTTCTTCTGTATAGTTACAAATTTCTTGCCTGAAATTCATAGCGTTTGATGTTTTAATTCCAGCTATAGGAAATAATATCAATCCTGCTATATACCATTTTTTATAGTTGTATTTGCCATAGAATTCTTCATATGCTTTGGTTATTACACCAGTATCACTTCGTATTCGGTATAGTCTATTATTTAAGCTCTTGCTGACTAAGAAATATACTTTATGAAAGTCTATATTTATGTGTGTTGCTACCTTGTAGTAATTATGCATCCCCAATATTGTTGCATTGTATCTATTGACACTATTCACATTAGGATGTTTCTGCATATTTTTTACCTTTGTTTTGATTTCTTTTACGATGTTTTTAGTAGCTTTATCACTTATGTGTGATTTTACCACATGTCTTTGACTTTTTTTCTGTACTTTAAGTCTAAACCCTAGAAAATTGGAGTAATTCTTTTTTAAGTTTACTACCATGGATTTTTCTAAACTTATTTCCAAGTTTAATCTTTCTTTTAACCATTGTTTTGTTGCAATAAACACTTTCTGTGCTGTATTATGGCTTCTACAAAATATCTTAAAGTCGTCCGCATAGCGCACTATATACATTTCTTTTAGATTGGAAGCCCTTTTTAAGGCTATATATTTATTCAATTGGGTATATTGATGTTTAGTTTTAAATATTTCCCATTGACTGCTTATCCACCAATCTAATTCATTAAGAACAATATTTGAAAGTAATGGAGATAAAATCCCACCTTGCGGAGTTCCTTTTGTTGGAATCCCTACATCTTCTATTTCAGCTTTTAAGAGTTTTGATATAATACATAGTAAATTTTTGTCTTGTATCCCCATAGACCATAATTGTTTTAATAATTTGCTGTGGTCTACATTATCAAAGAATCCCTTAATGTCAACATCAACTACATGATGTAGTTTACCTATGTTTGCTAGTGTCATTGCTCTCGCTATCGCATGATGTGTGCTTCTATTTGGTCTGAATCCATAACTATGATTATAGAATTTAGCTTCGCATATAGGTTCTAAAATTTGTTTAATACATTGTTGGAATGCCTAAAGGTCTTGTTTCACCATTTTCTTTTGGTATTTCAACTCTTCTCACAGGGTTTGGCTCATAATTGCTAAGCCTACCAACTACGTATTGTACTAATTTTTTGGGGTTGTTTTCTCCAATTTCTATAATTGTATTCTCATTAGTTCCTTTTGTTTTACTACCCTTATTTTTCTTAATGTTTCTATATGCTAATAGTATATTTTGTTCGTTTAGTATTAAACTTAATAGGTTATCAAATTTCTTGCCATTTAAGCTTTTTTCATATAGTTCATCAAATATTTTTTGAATATCATAGTATTCATTATTTCTTAGCAGTTGTCTCTTTTTAAACTTCTTTTCCTTTGTTGCCATTAGTCGATTACTCACCTCATGATTTTCATCTCTCTTAGTCTTACACGAACCTAATAATTATTGTATTTATAAATTTTAATGTAAATATTAACTTGTGGCTATCCCTCCGCTTGCTTTCGCAAGTTTCAACGGTACTGTGCCACTACTTTCACTGATATTAAAGCAAGTTATAATTTTCATCTTTCCTTGCTAACATTTCACAGGAAACAAGTCCTCAATGTTATCAGCTTACCACGTTCCAACAATCGTATCCTTGTATATACTCTTAGGTAATTCCTTTAAGCCTGTTTGCTTGATACTGCCTGTAACAGTATAAGGACTTTCATAGCGGTATGTTTTACTCATCCCCACAAACCCTATATTTTAAATAGGCATGATATTTTTACCATGTATAATTCTAGACCCTTTCATTCGGAATTTCGTCAGTCACTTATTTATCCATAACCATTCTTACCATAAGTATTTTATGGATTCCCGACCTATCATACACTCGACTACCTCTAGTTCGCATTTCCTCTGCTTGACCAGTTAGGGTGTACTCTCAGTCGACTTCACCGAGCTTATAACATTTCTATTCTTATTCATACAAATGCTATTCGGAGTATTAGAATAGCCCTTCAAGACGTTACTCTTTCATTTGACTTTTCAGATTATCAGTTCTACTAATTCAGTCGAATTAGTGGCTAATCTTTTCAATTAGCAACGTGTCGCACTATCACATTATTCAATTTTCCAAGAACATTTTTTGATTTACTCCACAAAATCTACATCTATTTGCTATTCCAGCACACTACAAGCATATTTTTTATATAGTAATCATACTATCTACTATGAATTATTATTTATAAGTAGGTGTAATAATGACATTTTTAGATAATATTAAAAGTATGTATTATACCTTATTAAAAATTTCATAACATATTAATTATCTTTTACCACTCCAATTATTTCCTTAATAATATCTGTTTTTTAGATTAAACTATTATTAATAGAAATAAGTGAGGTGTCTATATTATGAAATTCTCAAAAATTATAATATTAACTATGGTATTTATGTTGATATTTTTAGATAATGTTAATGCTACTGTTATTGGTCCAACATCAGCATCTTATAAAGAAGGTATTTATACCATTAATCACGTTAACGAATATACGATGACTGCTAAACTAATTACCCCTAATAGTATTACAAGTTTAGCCATAGTGGATGCTCATGGAAATCAAAAAATATTTAGAAAATTTAATAAAGCATATATTCCTACATCAGAAATATTACTTGAAGAAAGTGACTATATAGTTATTATTGGTAGTGGTGAAGTATCTCTTAATTTTTCTAAATAATGTTCCATTAAATTTTTTGTTTACTTAGGATTAACCTAACATAAGATGTATTTAAATTCTCCAAATCTATTTTTCAACATATATTATTAAAATACCACATTATTAANNTTAATAATGTGGTATTTTAAAATTTAATATTTATTATATATATTCAGTAACTAAATCAGTAAACAAAATGCCCTCTAAATGATCAATTTCATGACAGAAACATTTTGCTAAATCTCCTGTACCTGTCAATTGAATTTCTTCCCCATTTTCATTTAGTGCTTGTACTATTACTTCATATGGTCTTTTTAGTTTTCCAAATACATTGGGATTACTTAAACATCCCTCTATAACTTGTTGACTTCCTTCCTTTTTAATTATCTTTGGATTAATCAGTTTAATAAGGCCTTGTCCCATATCTATTACAACTAATCTTTTTAGTATACCTACTTGTGGTGCTGCCAAACCTCCACCATTTTCTGTATTATACATAGTCTCTACCATATCATTTAGTATATCTCTTATCTTATCATCTACAACTTCAACTTGTTTACTTTTCTTCCTAAGAATAGGATCATCAAAAAGTCTAATTTGTCTTAATGCCATTTAAATCACACCCCTACTTTGATCTGCTCTTGATTTTCTTTTACTTTCCTCAAAAAGAAAAACTTCTTCTATTGAACAATTAAATACCTTTGAAATATCATATGCTAACCATATTGATGGTTCATATTTTTCTGTTTCAATAGCATTTATAGCTTGTCTTGATGTCCCTACAAGTTTTCCCAATTGTTCTTGAGTTAATTTATTTGCTTCACGAAATTCTTTTAATCGATTTTTCACTTACACTCACCTCTGTAATGTTTGCCTTACTTATAAGTATATTTTTATCTTATCTATATGTCAAGCTAACATTACAATAATAAAACCGTTTCTATAAAGGGCGTATTTTAGTTTATTCAATAAAACCTTTTATTTTCATTTTTTCTGCATTATAAAATAATGCCATTCCTGTTTTCATTTTTTTAAAGTTTAGTTTTTCATAAAAACTTTCTTTACCAGGTGAAGCATATAATATAAAACTACATTGTGGTAGACATTTCATAATGCTATTAACAATTGTTCTACCAACATTTTCCCCTTGATATTCTGGTAATACTGCTACATCATAGATTGCAGCTTGATAGATTCCATCTGAAATTGCACGTCCAAAACCAATAAGTTCATTATTGTCAAAAACAAAAACAACAGTGTGACTATTTTCAAATGCTTTTTTATGCACCTCTTGATCAAAATATGCCATTCCAACCTTTTTCAATATTTCAGATACATAATTCCAATTAATATTTAAACAGTTATATTGAATTCTTAATTCCATTTTATCATCTCCTTAAAATCACAATATGAATTAACTATAGTATAATTCCTTACCTTAGGTAAGATGCAAGTACAATTTCAATAAATTCATCTCTTAGTTATAATAATTTATTATATTATTTTATATTATGCAAAATAAAAATAAGTGCAAGTACTAATCATCTATACTTGATTAAGCACCTGCACTTATATAATTATATTTTAATTCAACACTGTAAACACTCTACTTATTATAGTATATAACTAATAGGGATAGTATGGATAATATGGATATGGTGGTTGAATAAGGTAAGGATAAGGTAATAATGATACTGCTGCTAAAGTAGCAAATGGAATCGATTTACGCTTAAAACGTCTAAATCTTCGTGGACGATTATAACCATAATACTGCCTTTGTTGATCAATTTGATTTTCATTTTCTGGTTCCATTACATCCTCACCAACCAACACATTAATGTAATCCATATCTACACTTTCAATAATTCCATCAACTGTACTGCCCTCTGTCATTGTTAAAGTAATATGATAGTATAAGTACCTTTTACATTTATCTTGTAACATCTGTAAATCCCGGAAATTTCTATAACAACAATCTTTTTCTAAATTCATTTTTAAACATCTCCTTTCGAATACTATAATATTCATCTATACGGAAAATGTTCTATTGTGTTTCTCTCTATTTGTTCCATTATATCTACAATTAGTTCCTGCTAAACATACACTTACTAAGTACATGTAGTATCATTCACTTTTGTAATATAAAAATCTTTAATTACATAATTTTACTATTATACATTACTTATAATATATAGTTAGTTTACATTAAGAAATTTTTATCTAAGCTTTCGCCTAAAGCATAATAGAATGCTATTATATCACTATCTTCATTACTCTGTATTCTTCTTCCTATACAATTGTACACAAATGCATTAACTCCATTTACTTGAATCGCTGGGCCTAAATTAGAATCTGCCCAGTTCCCTTTATAATTTGAAAGAATCACAAGGCCAAAATATCCACTGCATTTTTTTAATAGATCATTAAGTACTTCTTCTCTTAATCCATTTTTTATATACATTTGATATATATCTTCTAGTACTGTATCAAATTCACTTAGACTGTCCTCACCTAATGTAAGTTCTATTTTAAATACTTCTTTAATCCATTCAATAAAATCAATTCCATAACCAAGCATCATTAGTTCTAAAGTAGCTAATTCATTTGTTCCTTGTTTAATTAATTCTAATTGTTCATCATAATATATCGTTAATTCTTCAATTGATTTTGAATAATCAACTAGGCCCTCTTTTACTTCACCAATTTCAATATTCATTTCTTTTTTTCCGTTAAATATATTCATACTTTCTCCTCATATAAAATTATAATTATCAATAAATTTCTTAAATACATAGTAAACAACTTTTATTTATAATATTTTATAAAATTTCTTCTATATGTTCTTTATACTCGTCTACTGTATTTTTATCATTTAGCTTACTAAATATATCTATAGATTCTTCTTCATCCAAAAACTCACTAACCCAAAAATTAAGTTCGATACCTTCTTTTGAGTTATTTGCAAAAAATTCTTCTTCTTTTAATTCTAATAATGCATCTATACATACATCAAAAATTTTTTCTCTAAATTCCTGAAAAAAATATGTATAAACATTAGTCTCTGAATCACTTATTCTATCTTTATTGTCCTCTTGAAACGCTTTTAATTTGTTTCCAATTCTATAAAATTCATCATCTGCACCATTCCAAATTTTCCATTCTTCTGGGCAAAATCTATAATACCAAAAATCATTATCAGATCCATCGACAATATCATTAAGTGCACTCTTTGTATTTGCTATAATTCCAATTGATCTAACATCAGCTGAACAATTTAATGAAAAAGCATATACAGTATCCTCTTTATTAGTTTTTACAATTTCTAAAAAAGCACTTTTTGTAGCCAAAATAATATTTTGTTTAAATTCATTAAAATCAAAATTCATCACAGTCACCCTTTCTCATATATCTCATGAAATTTTAATATTAAGCTTTGCTTATGCATATATCACCCACGCTACTTAAACATAGCCATATTGTCTATGATTAAAATAGCTATATTCTCCTTAAACAACATTTTATTTTCTATTTTACCATAGTTAATGCTAAATATAGATTTTATTTTTCATTTATATGGAATTTCCACTAAAATATATCTATTGATAAATATATATATTTCGTGTATATTCTTATTAGATATTTAGATAATTATCTAAATATCTAATTTATTGAAAGGAGTGATTACTTGTCATTTAATGATGCTTTTAAAGCTCTTTCTGATAACACAAGAAGAAAAATTTTAGATCTACTAAATGAAAAAGATATGACTGCTGGTGATATTGCTGATTATTTTCAAATTACCAAGCCTAGTATATCTCATCATTTAAGTATTCTCAAGCAAGCTGGACTAGTAAGTGATGAAAGAAAAGGTCAATATATATATTACTCACTAAATACATCTGTTTTTGAGGATGTTGTAAAATGGTTCATATCATTTTTAGGTAATACTAATGAAGGAAAGGAATAAACTAATGAAAAATAAAACTAGTATTTATAATATTACATTAATAACTCTTGCATTTTTAGTAAGTATTGTATTATACAATAAACTACCTAATGAAATGCCTATACATTGGAATACAGCTGGTGAAATTGACAACTATGGTCCTAAACTATTTGCAGCTTTTTTACCACCTTTAATTATGCTTTTTATATGGGGTGGGATGTTATTTACTCCTAAAATTGATCCTAAAAGAAACAATTATTCAAAATTTAATACAAGTTATACTATTATCACAAATGTTATGGTAACTTTCTTTTTTATTTTACATATTGTAGTTATAATATCATCACTAGGATACAACGTTCCAATAAATAAAGTTATCCCATTTATGGTTGGTTTATTATTTATTGTAATTGGAAATTATCTTCCAAAATCCAAGAGTAACTTTTTCTTTGGAATTAAAACGCCTTGGACATTAACTAATGAAGATACTTGGAAAAAAACTCATAGATTAGGTGGAAAATTATTTGTATTATCAGGACTAGCTATAATGATAAGTTCATTATTTTTTGAAGGAAATATACAGTTTATAATTTTAATGATTTCAATATTTGTTGCAGGTATAATTCCAATAATAGCAAGTTATTTTTATTCTAAAACAGTATAAGTTAATTTTAAACATAAAAAAGATCAGGCTTTAATTTTAAAAACCTGATCTTTTTTATTTGCTTTATATAATACTATACCTATTAACAATTTCAATTTTATAATTAACGAATAAAACATTTTCTTAATCTTTTATACTAATTAGTACTATTTCCAATAATATCATATACTATATATAGGAGTTTTTATTTAATATTTCAATTTAGAAAGAGAGGATATTATTATGAATTCTTATGATTTTTTATTTGATTTAGCCTTAATACTGTTAACTACAAAAGTTTTAGGTATTGCAAATAAAAGATTCCAACTTCCACAAGTTGTTGGAGCTTTAATGGCTGGTGTACTTTTTGGTCCTACCGTTTTTAATCTTTTAAATGAAACAGAGTTTATAACACAACTTTCTGAGATTGGAGTAATTGTCTTAATGTTTTGCGCCGGTCTTGAGACTGATATAAACGAGTTAAAGAAAAGTAGACATTCTTCATTTATTATTGCTTTAATAGGTGTTCTTATACCTCTTATTGGCGGGTTTTTAGTTAGCTTTTTCTTTAATAATGACCCTTCTATTTCAGATGCATCTTCAAGTATAATATTACAAAATATATTCATTGGAGTTATACTTACTGCCACTTCTGTTAGCATAACTGTTGAAACTTTAAAAGAAATGGGCAAGCTTAGCACAAATGTTGGCAGTGCAATTTTAGGTGCTGCAATTATAGATGATATTTTAGGCATAATTGCACTTACTATAGTTACAAGTTTTGCAGATTCAAATGTAAATGTTTGGGTGGTTTTATTTAAAATTTTCGCTTTCTTTGTTTTTGCAGCTATTTGTTGTTTTATATTTTATAAATTCTTTTCAAATGTTCAGTTAAAACATGGTAAAGGTATGCGTAGATTTGTAATACTTTCTTTTGTATATTGCTTAATACTTTCTTACTGTGCAGAAGTATTTTTTGGAGTTGCTGATATAACTGGTGCATTTATATCCGGACTTATAATTTCAAAAACTACTTACTCTAAATATATAGCTTCGCGCTTTGAAACACTTTCTTATATGTTCCTTTCACCTGTATTTTTTGCAAGTATAGGAATAAAATTCAAATTACCAGCAATGACTTTATCAATGATTATATTTTCTATAGTTCTTGTAATAGTTGCTATTTTAACTAAAATTATAGGTTGTGGAGCTGCTGCTAAATTATGTAAATTTTCTTCTTTAGAATCTATTCAAATAGGCACTGGAATGGTATCAAGAGGTGAGGTCGCTTTGATAGTTGCAAATAAGGGTGCTGCCTTAGGACTAATGTCATCTGTATTTTTTGGTCCTATGATAATAATGATAATTGTAACAACAGTAATTACACCCTTACTTTTAAAAATAGTATTTTCAGACAAATTTAATAAACTCAAAAACACTAAAAATGTCATTACTACTAATTCTACTATAAAATAAAAGCGTGGTTATGCCACGCTTTTATTTTATAATATACCTTCTTTTTGATATGTTTGTATAGATTTTATTATGTAACTCAATGTACAAAAATCTCTGTCTGCTCTATCACAAAGAATTTTCAAGCCTGATATTAAACTTTTCTCATTAAATTTTTCTAAAAGAATCATTATGCTTAAAGTGTTAATATCTCCATCTTTATTATCCAAAAGTCTTGATCTTTTTATTTTTTCATTTTCTAGCGCTGAATCTATAGCTTTTTTTAGATTTTCACTTATATCAATTGCTGGTGCTTCTTCAAATATTCTAACTGCTGATTTATCAAATTCTAAATTTTTTGCAGTACTTAAATCAGTTCCTACAAATATTACATTTTTAAATTTTGCATCTCTAAAATCTGCTCCACTTAAATTTGCACCTTCAAATACAGTATCTTCGAATTTTGCTCTTTTAAATCTACTTTTCTTAAGATTACTTCCTACAAACTCAGCAGACTTAAATGTACATTCAAAAAAATTACAGTCTTTAAAGTGAGCTCCTCTAAAACTTGTAAAATTGAAATTTGATCCTGTGAAATCACAATTATAACAGTTACTTCTTTTTAAATCATTATACATAAAATTTTTGTTTTGTTTTATTGCCTTATTATAGTTTAATCCAATACTTGGTTTTTTATTTTTATCCATTCATTCATCCATCTCTTCTATTTATTATTTCAATATATGATAGCATAGTTTCAAACACAGTTGTAGTAAAATAATATATATTTTTAATTTATATTATTTTTTATGCTTAGTTCAAGTTCATCAATAAATTTTAAATTACTTTTCATATTTAATAAAATTTCTTCATCTTTTGGCATTTTATATCTATGCGCTAATCTATTTCTATACCTTCTAGACACACAGTAAAATTTGAAGAAATCTTCACTTATTCTATTGTTTTCTTTAATTACTTCCATTCCTTCTATTGCAGAAATGTCAATTTTATATTTGTTTATATCTTTTAAATTAATAGAAATATAGTCTTCACATAATATATGAAAATCTAAAAAATAAGCTCGAACACTATGATATAATACTTTTTTTAAAATCTCATCATCACAATTTTCCAAAGAATTTAAGCATTCACGAAAGTCTATACTCCATTCTTTAAAATCTTTTAATAATTTTATAATTCTATCTCTATTAATCAAGTAAATCTCTCTCCCTTAATTTTAAAAAATCACTATTTTCTATAAAAAAATTTTCAACGAATCGATATATATTTTCAAATGCATTATTTTTATTATAAAGAATAGTGCCCTCATTAACTATATTTTTCAATAAAATTCTATCCATATCTTCTTTCAAATTTATTACATCAATATTATTGTCTAATAGTTGTTCTAACTCTGCTTCAATTTCTAACTCTTCTTCCATACTTATATCTGCTATTATAAATATATCATAATCTGAGCTATCTAAATAATCTCCTCTTGCTCTACTTCCAAACAATCCCACACATTCAATATTATGATTGCTAATTATATTAGATACAGCTTTATTTAAATCCATCATACTCACCACCATATTATATCTAGTGTATACTAAGCCACTAGATTTAAAATATATTATCTTTATTATATATTATAGGCATATCTACTACAAATTAATATTTTATTTTTACATTTTTATACACAAAAAATAAGTGTAGATGTTTAAATCATATTTCTACGATTTTCATCTACACTTATACAGTACCAAAAGACTAGCTACTTTAAATTTGTAAATAGTCCTTAATGTACTTATTTATTTCTTTTTATTTTTTTCCTGCTTTATGAGTTTCTTTTTTTTCTTTATGATTTTCCTTCATTGTTTCTTTTACTTGTTTGCGAGCTTCCTTCATTATTTCCTTTGTTTCTTTGTGAGCTTGCTTTGTTGTTTCCCTTGTTTCTTTCTGAACTTCCTTAATTTTATCTTTTGCTTCTTTATTAGTAAGTCCTGTGATATCGACTCCTAAATTTGCAGCTTTTTCAGTAACTTTTGTTAGCTCTTTTGCCTCAATAACTGCTTTTATTTTAGTTTTTAAATCTTCCTTTGATAATCCTGTAGCATCTATTCCAAGTTTTGTAGCTCTTTCAGCGAATTTTGCAAGCTGTTTTGCTTCAATAGCTGCTTTTACTTTAGCTTTTGCATCTTCTTTTGATAATCCTGTTATATCTACACCAAGCTTTTCAGCTATTTTTGCAAGTCTTTCTGGTGTATTTAAGTTATTCTCATCAATAGTTGCTTTTATTTTAGCTTTTAAATCTTCTTTTGATAATCCTGTAACATCTATTCCAAGTTTTGTAGCTGTTTCAGTAAGTTTTGCAAGCTGTTTTGCTTCCATAGCTGATTTTATTTTAGCTTTTGCATCTTCTTTTGATAATCCTGTTATATCAACACCAAGTTTTTCAGCTATTTTTGTAATACCTTCTGGTGTATTTAATTTATTTTCGTGCATAACAGCTTTTATTTTAGCTTGTATTTCTTCTTTTGATAGCCCTGTTATATCAATTCCAAGTTGTAATGCTAATGCTTCTCTTATCTTAGTTCTTGCATCTTCATTTGATAATCCTGTTATATCAACGCCAAGTTCTGTTGCTCTTTGAACTAACTTTGCATTTATTTCTGTTTCACTAATTTGTTGTACTTCTTCATCTGTTTCTACATTTGCTTCAACATCACCATCAATATTATTATAAGTATCTGATTCAATAGTTGATTCAACACTTGCCTCAGTTGTTGTTCCGGTAGTTGGTACCCCTGGCAAAGTAGTTTCAGCTACGCTTATACCAGTAGTTACATCTTGAGATATAATTTCACTTGCAAATACTGGAACAACAGTTGACATTGTCATTATAGTTGCAACAGAAATTGCTAATATTTTATTTTTTTTCATAATTTTCTCTCCTTTAATCCATTATTTTACTGATTTGAATTTAAACGCATTCGTTAATGATTAATTTAAATATATAATAAAACTTTTTTGTGAAATTTATGTGAAATCTATAAATAATATACTTTTTGCTATAACTTTCAATTTATATTAGAAATATCTTGAAAATCTTCATTAACAGAAGCAAGTATAAAGCGTTTATTTTTTAGTTCATTAAATAAATACACTTTTTTAAAATAATTTTTTGACAATTCATTTGACGAATTTTATTTAAAGTCTTTATTTATCTAATTTATAATACAATTTGGTATTTCAAGAGAAAAAATTACACCATCTTCTGTATTTTTCACTTCAGTTGTACCTCCATGAAACTCTACTATTAATTTTACAATTGATAATCCTAATCCATGACCTCCATATGTTCTACCCCTTGCTTTATCCACCTTATAATATACATCCCAAATTTTTTCTAAATCTTTCATTTGTATGTGGCTTCCTGTGTTAAAAACATTTATTTTTATTCCATCTTCTTTATTTTCAACAGTTAATTCAATAATTCTTCTTTCATCTACATGATCAATAGCATTTGTAATAAAATTATTTACAGCTTTTTCTAGCATATGGCTATCAGCAGATATCACATAATTATTTACGCACTTTAAATCAAAATTAATACATTTATCAATAAATGTTTGATTAAATCGTTCTACTATGTTAGATATAAGCTCACTAATATCAAAACTCGTCTTATTTATTTTAACCATTCCAGATTCCATCATAGAATGATTTAAAAGTTCCTGTACCAGTTTATCCATCCTGTCGCATTCTTCAACTAGAACTGAACAATACGTATCCATCTTTTCCTTATCATAAGCCACACCATATTTAAGTCCTTCAGCATATCCTTTAATTATACCTATTGGAGTTTTTAATTCATGGGACATATCCCTTACAAGTTGTTTTCGTTTCTCTACATCTTGCTTAAGTTCATTTATACTAGTGCTTAATTTTTCAGAAATTTTATTAATGCTTTTTCCTAAATTTCCAATTTCATCGTGTAAATTAATATCTACACGTTTATCAAAGTTAAGATTTGATATATTTTCTGCAACATTACTCATTTCTATAATTGGTTTTGTTATCTTTTTTGAAAAAATAAGTATAAATATACCTCCAATAGCAATTACTATTGCTGCTGCAAACATATAAAATTGATTTGCTATTGAGGCACTCTCATAAATACCCTTAAGAGATTTATTTAAAATAATAAATTTCCCATTATTAATTCGTGAAATAAAAATTAATTTATTCATATTATCATCATGTTTTTGCTCAATATAATATACATATTTATTTGAAAGTTTATCTTCATTTTCTAAAATAGTTTGTTTGATTTCTTTAGATAACCCTCTATCTTTATTAGGTTCTTTTTTAGGAAAAGAATTATGTTCTATGTTAAGATTTTCATTAACAATAATAGTTCTTATATTATCAATACTATCTATCATATTTATATACTCATCTATATTTTCTTTATCATCAATATACTTATTACTAATTTTTTCATTCATTGATAGAAAAATTCTTTTATTTTTATAAATATAATATGATTCTAAAAATATTGAATTTAAAAATATCCCACATAGAACTAAAAAAATCATAACTACTGTAAATATGAAAAGTAACTTTGTCCTAATTGTTTTCATTGTCTTTTCCTTCAAACATATATCCACTACCTCGTACTGTCTTTATATATTTTCCACAGTCTAAAAGTTTAGCCCTTAAAGTTTTTATATGTGTATCTACAGTTCTTGCATCTCCACAAAAGTCATATCCCCATACTTTGTTTAATATTTGATTACGTGATAATACTCTTTCACTATTTTTTATAAAACAAATTAGAATATTATATTCTTTATGGTTTAACTTAACTTCCACATTATCTACTATTACTTTATGTGTTTCTTGATTTACTTTTATCTTTCCTTGAATTACTTGATAAAAATTTTTTTTCTTTAATTTTCTTACAATTGTATTAATTCGAGCAATAAATATTTCATAACTAAAAGGCTTTGCAATATAATCATCTGCACCTTTTTTAAGTCCAATAACCTCATGTTTTTCATCTCCCAAGGCTGTAAGCATTATTATAGGCACATCTGAATATTCCCTAATTTCTTTAAGGACTTCTAACCCATCATATATCGGCATCATTACATCTAATATAATAAGATCAATGTCCTTTGAACTAAAAAAGATATCTATTGCTTGTTTGCCATCACAGGCTTCCACTGGTATGTATCCTTCTTTTCTTACAATATCACATATAAGTTCTCTAAAGACTCTATCATCCTCTGCTATAAGAATTTTGATATCCATAATTACACCTTCTTATCTTTAGTTTTTATTACTATAATAACATAATCAAGAATATTTTTTTATCCTTTATTAATATTTCAAAAAACGTAAAAAAAGTGGATATACCACGTTTCAATGAACAATTGACAATGTACAATTAAGGTTGAAAGCCATTGGCTTTCTTGAAAAATATATATTTAGAAATCACGTTGTGATTTCATCCTAAATTGTCAATTGTTCATTGTACATTGTCAATAAAAAAACACCCCGATATTTCTACCGAGGTATTATATAGTCTAGATTCGTAATTTTTAACTTTTTATTTTAATCTATTATTTCTTTTTATTCTTTTTTTTATCTATTTCTTGTTTTTGGGATTTAATTCCATAAGCATTTATATACATTTCTTTTATTTCACTCATTAATGGATATCTTGGGTTAGCTCCAGTACATTGATCATCAAATGCTTGCTCAACCATTTCATCTAGTGAATTATAGAATTTATCTTCACTTACGCCAGCTTCTTTTATTGTCATTGGCATATTAACTTTTCTTTGTAATTCTTCTACTGCCTTAATTAATAATTCAACTTTTTCGCCATCAGAATTTCCTCCTAAATGTAAATAATCTGCAATTCTTGCAAATCTATATTCAGCATTTGGATATTTGTATTGAGCAAATGCTGCTTGTTTAGTTGGAGCATCACTTGCATTAAATCTTATTACTTCATTTAATAATAATGAATTTGCCATACCATGTGGTAAGTGATGGAAAGCTCCTAATTTATGAGCCATTGAGTGACAAATTCCTAAGAATGCATTTGAGAATGCCATACCTGCCATACATGAAGCATGCGCCATTTTTTCTCTAGCTTTAATATTAGTTAAACCTTCATTATATGCTTGTGGTAAATATTTAAATACTAATCTTATAGCTTCTAAAGCTAATCCATTAGTAAATTCAGATGCCATTATTGAAACATAAGCTTCTATAGAGTGAACTAATACATCTATACCTGCACAAGCAGTTAATCCCTTAGGAGAAGTCATCATAAGTTCTGCATCAACTATAGCCATATCTGGAGTTAATTCATAATCAGCTAATGGATATTTTACTCCACTTTCTTCATCAGTTATAACAGCAAATGGTGTTACTTCTGATCCTGTACCTGCTGATGTAGCAACTGCAACCATCATAGCTTTTTCGCCTAAAACAGGGAATTTAAATACTCTCTTTCTTATATCCATAAATCTCATGGCTAAGTCTTCGAATCTAATTTCTGGATGTTCGTACATAACCCACATGATTTTAGCAGCATCCATAGCTGAGCCTCCACCAAGAGAAATTATAACATCTGGATCAAAACTTAACATTTCTTTTGCTCCGGCTTTAGCACATCTTAAAGTCGGATCTGGTTCAACCTCAGAGAATATCTTATATTGAATCTTATTTCTTTCTAATACTTCTGTAACTTTATCAGTATATCCTAAATTAAATAATACTTTATCAGTTACAATGAATGCCTTTTTCTTACCCATATCATGTAATTCTTGTAACGCTATTGGTAAACATCCATATTTAAAATAAGTTTTTTCAGGAACTCTAAACCAAAGCATATTTTCTCTCCTTTTAGCTACAGTTTTAACATTAATCAAATGCTTAGGTCCAACATTTTCTGAAACTGAGTTTCCACCCCATGAACCACAGCCTAGAGTTAAAGATGGAGCTAACTTAAAGTTAAATAAATCTCCAATAGCACCTTGAGATGCTGGCATATTTATAAGTGTTCTAGCAGTTTTCATTCTAGCGCCAAATGCAGCTATTCTGTCTTTACATTTTATTTCATCCGTATAAAGTATAGAAGTGTGACCCATACCACCTAATATTATTAGTCTATCAGCTTTTTCTAATGCCTCTTCATAAGATTTAGCTCTGTACATAGCAAGTACTGGTGATAATTTTTCATGAGAGAAAGGTTCTTCTAGTTCTACAGATTCAACTTCTGCAACTAATACCTTTGCACTTTCTGGAATATTAACACCACCCATAGCAGCTATTTTATATGCTGGTTGACCTACCATATCAGCATTTAAGCCGCCCTTTTCATTTAAAATAATTTTTCTTACTTTATCTACTTCATCACCTTTTAGAATATAAGCTCCTCTTGCAGCTAATTCCTTTTTAACTTCATCATAAACTTCATCTAATACAACAAGTGATTGTTCTGATGCACAAATTACTCCATTATCAAAAGTCTTAGATAAAAGAATTGAGTTAACAGCCATCTTGATATGAGCTGTTTCATCTATAATTGCTGGAGTATTTCCTGCTCCAACGCCTAATGCTGGTCTTCCTGATGAATATGCTGCTTTAACCATTGCAGGTCCACCTGTTGCAAGGATTATGTCACATTCTCTCATAACATTTTGAGATAATTCAACTGAAGGTTCATCTATCCAACCAATTATTCCACTTGGCGCGCCTGCTTTAACTGCTGCATCTAAAACTATTTTTGCAGCTGCAATTGTAGCATTTTTAGCTCTTGGATGTGGTGATATTATTATTGCATTTCTAGTTTTTAAAGCTATTAAAGTTTTAAAAATAGCTGTTGAGGTAGGGTTTGTTGTTGGAACAATAGCTGCTATAACTCCTATTGGTTCTGCAACCTTTGTAACTCCATATGTAAGATCTTCTTCCAGCACTCCACAAGTTTTCATATCTTTGTATTGATTATATATGTATTCAGCTGCAAAGTGATTCTTTACAACTTTATCTTCTACAATACCCATGCCGGTTTCTTCTACAGCCATCTTAGCTAACTTAATTCTATTATCATTAGCTGCCATAGCTGCTTGCCTAAAAATTTCATCTACTTGTTCTTGTGTAAACTGAGCATATTTCTTCTGTGCTTCTCTTAATTCTTTAATTTTTTGAGTTAATTCTTCAGGGTTTGTTACCTTCATTACTTATTCCTCCTAAAGCAAATATGTTTTTTTAATTTTAAAAAAAATAATAAAATATTATTATATTTTCTTATTAATTTTTAAATAATCTAATTAATTTACACTATATATTGTTCTATTATTTGCTTTTAATTATCCAAGTAAAATAAAGTTTTTATATAATTATTAGCTCTGTTTTTAATGTATTTTGATATATACAATAGGTAA